>PUKU01000072.1 GCA_003550625.1 Candidatus Aenigmatarchaeota archaeon | reverse complement strand
TTCCCTTGCTGCAGTATCTGGAGTTTCCAAGGTTCCACAGGGCTTTGTTATCAAAAACGAGGCCTTCCGTGAATTCTTACGAAATAATGAAATAAGCGATAAGATACTTTCTATACTGGCAAGAACAAGAATAGATGATAGGAATGAACTGAAGGAGGCCAGTAGAAATATAATGGACCTCTTCAGAAATACTAGAATATCTGATGAATTGAGAAATGAAATAGAGGAGGCATACAAGAACTTTGTGATATCTTCAGAGGCAAAAAAAGCTGGGAGGAAGGCAATGGAGCTCATAAAAGCAGGGAGAGAAAAGCCTCCTGTTGTAGTCAGATCTTCTCCACAGAGAGACGGTGGTATTTCGTCCGGTATCTACAAAAGCACACTGAACATCAAGGGAGATGATAAACTCATCGGTGAAGTGAAGGAGGCTTGGAAAAGCTTCTACACACCGGAGGCAATATACTACCGCGAGAAACAAGGTTATGCACACGATGCACCATTTGGTGTAATAGTTCAGAAGATGGTGAATCCTGATAAGACCTTGGCCTATATAGAGAGAGATCCGTGCGACCCAGACCTTTCGATTATAGAAGGAGTACATGGCATGGGAAGTATAATGTTCGAGGGAGAAGTAAAGCCTGATTTTTACTTCTTTTCATCAGACGGTACCCTTCGTAAGAAGGAGGTAAATAAAAAGGACTGGATACAAAGTAGGAATCCATCTACAGGCGAGATAGAAAAGCGGCCCATATCATCAAGTAAAAAAAGAAGACCGCTTTTAGACAGGGAAGAGGTAAATGAACTTTATTCTAGAGTATCAAGGATATCCTCGAGACTGGGCGGACCTGTAGTGGTTGAATTCTGTACAAGGAACGGTGACATACATGTTCTTGATATAGTACCCCTCGAAAACTACAGCGGTAGAAGAGATTACGATGACGAGGGAGAGGTTCTATTCGACGGTCTGGGCTTTAGTCCCGGGAAGACACGTGGTGAGATATCAAGGTCTGGTAGAAAGTCCAACGGTAAGGTGCTCATGAAGAATGTGCCGTCTACTGAAGATATACTTCTGGAAAAACCCAAGGCAGTTCTAACCAGATCCGGAGGCTATTCCTCGAACTATGCTAAGCTTGCTAGAGAACTTGAAATACCCTGTATCATGGTCGAAGATTCTGACAGAGCTTCGCCGAGAACCGACGAGGAGGTTTTGGTTGATGCTCATCTAGGAAAGGTTTTTTCTTATGTGGCCAGTGGGTCACAGTCAGATGGGTATATGGAGATCAGTCATGATGAGAAAAACGAATCCATCGGAATGGATTTTTCGCCTGATGTGAGTTCGGTGACGGCAACCGAGATTATGCTTCACATGGATCCGCGTGATTTCAACCCAGATAGATTCGGTGACGTCGAGGGATTTGTGGTCGAGATAGATGGTTCCGGTAGGACCATGGGCGGTGGTTTTGGAATAAAAAGAGAAGATAGTTTTGTTGATAAACTGAAAAGTTACATGGGAGATGGGGAGATGTGGCTCAAACCAGAAGGTTCGAACCGAAGTTTAGAGAGATTATCTAACATAATAAATGGCCTCGAAAGTTCATCACGTGGCCCTGTGAAAATAATACTACCTGCTTCTGGGTATGATGAAGTTGGGTCCCTTGCGTCTTCACTTGGCGTATCCGAAGATTCTAGGAAAGGTATCATTGTTGATACTCCCGAGTTACTTCTTTCATCCGATGAGGCTTCAGGTTCTGATATAGATATATTTTTACTCGATTTTGAAAGACTCAGCCAGCTTTTCTTCGGACATGACAACAGAGGTAAGATACTGAGTTCAAAATCTTTCTGGAATTCGGTAGAGGATTTCTGCAAGGCTTGTAAGAAGGCTGGTTCGGTGGTTTCAGTTTCTGATGTACTGGACAAGAGGTACCTCAAAAAGCTCATAGAAAGAGGAGTGGACTCTCTTATCGTGCACCCAGAAAACTTTTCCAGAGCAAACAGTACAGTTGCAAGGGTTGAAAAAAAGCTACTTTTAGAAAGGATGAGGTAACCCATGAAACCCAGAATAACGTATATACTGATTCTAGTTATAATTGTAGTATCGATGGCTGCATGGTATGCACTTCCTACTGAGGAAATAAACCAGGACTTCGGATTTTCAGGTGAGAACCTATCCGAGGGAAGAGTCTGGACACTTGTGAGCTCTATATTTCTCCACGGAAACCCGGCACACCTTGTACTGAATATAATCGCCCTGTTCTTTTTCGGCCGTGCCCTGGAGGACAAGCTTTCTCTGAAAAGCTTCCTTGTGGTGTTTTTTGTAGGTGGTATAGTTGGCAACCTTTTTGTACTTTTTACATATCCCATGGAGCAGATAGTTATAGGTGCATCTGGTGCAGTCTTTGCAATAATGGGAACTGCGATAATACTGTCGCCCTTTGACTTCATACCATACCCGATTCCCATACCTCTTCCGTTGGCTCTCATAGGTGTTTTTGTTGCAGTATCCGAGATCATAAGCTTCCTGGCAGGTGGACACGGCAACGTTGCACATATAGCCCATATAGGCGGTCTATCATCCGGTTTGGTATTTGGTTTTAGAGAGGGCGGCAGTAAGAAGGGTATACTGGTGATCGTTATCATACTGATGGCTATACTTATTATACCCTACCTGTGGCCCCTATTTACAGAGATATCGTATTTGCCGATCATAGGTGATCTTTTTGGCTAGAAATAACAACATAGAGCGGCTTATTTCAGTGATAACCGAAAAGGGTCCAAATAGAGTTTTCCTGCAGATACCGGCGGGCCTTAAGACAAAGCTTGTTCGGATAATGGAATTGCTTGATGAAAAGGGCATAGATGTTTTTGCCTCGCTTGATCCATGCTACGGTGCTTGCGATCTTAAGGATGTGGAGGCAGAGAGGATGGGTTGTGATCTTTTGGTCCATGTGGGCCATACCAAGTTTTGTGAAAGCGATAGAATAGATGTGGTCTACTTTCCATGGATGCATATGAACACAGACCCGGTTCAGGTGATCGGAGAGTCGCTCGCAGACCTTGAGGACTATAGAAGGATAGGTATCGTAGCCTCCGTGAACTTTCTTCCTGTGGTTGAGGAAACAGAGGAGTTTTTGAAATCCAAGAACTTTGATGTCTTCGTGGGAGAGAGTAGCTCCATGGAGCGGGGTCAGATAATCGGATGTGATGTGTCATCAGCACTTTCGATAGAGGAAGATGTGGACTGTTATCTGTACCTTGGTTCGGGTATCTTTCATCCCCTTGGCCTTGGACTGGAAACCAGTAAACCTATATTTAGACTGGACTTCGAGGAGGGCAGGATCAAGAGAATGGACTTTGACAAGTTCCAGAGACAGAGGATAATAGCAGTTGAGAGGGCAAAGGACGCAGAAAAATTCGGTATTCTTGTATCTACCAAGAAGTGCCAGTCGGAACCCGAAGTAGCCCTGAGTTTGAAGGAAATGCTGACCGATTTGGGCAAGGAGGCACATATATTTACAATGGATATGGTGACGAAGGATAAACTAGAGGGACTGGATCTGGACTGCCTCGTTAATGCGGCCTGCCCAAGAATAGCCATAGAGAACAGAACCTCATTTGGTATACCTATTCTCAATGTCGATGAACTCCAAAAAGCTGTTGAAAACCAGAATTTTAATAAACTTTAAAAGTATTGTCTTTAAAGTAAGTCTGTGATATAAAATGAGTATAAAGATCAGAGGCAAAGGTAAAAACAAGCTTAAGCTTGAGTTCGAAGACGAGAGTTTCTCCCTGGTTAATATCCTGAGACAGAAGCTGTGGGAGTCGGAGGGGGACGTTGACAGAGCAGAGTACAGGAAGGACCATGCCTATCTCGATAACCTACATCTTCTTATCGAAACCAAGGGAAGCGATCCAGTGGACGAAGTTCTGAATGCTGCGGATATGATAAAGAAGGAAGCCAGTGAGATCGTTGAACAGGTGGAAAAGTTTTAATTCTTGTATCTGGTTTGATTTTAAATGCCCATAAGAGAGGTAAAGGACGAGATCAGGATACTTGGATGGGATGATTCCCCCTTTGATAACAACTCCAGTGGTACCGTTCCTATAGTAGGTAGTATTGTGAGAGGAGGAAAGCCATATCTCGATGGCGTCTTGGTGGAGAATGTAAAGTTAGACGGTTTCGATGCTACAGAAAAGATAGCCAGAGCCACCAACAGGTCAAGGCACAAGGATCAGCTCAGAGTAATTTTGCTCGATGGGATAACCTTTGCAGGGTTCAATACAGTGGATATAGCAAAGCTACATGCCGACACAGGACTTCCTGTTGTAGTGGCTACCAGAAAAGATATAGATTTTCCCAACTTCAAGAAAGCAATGAAAAGCCTCGATGGCTTTGATAAAAGGTGGAAGTGCGTGGAGAGGGCGGGAGAACTTAAAAAGATTTCGATAAGGGGAGGAAATTTATACTTTCAACATAAAGGCATAGAAGAGGATAAAACGAGGGATTTACTTAGGATGAGCGCCTCAAAAAGCATCACACCGGAACCTATAAGAATTTCGCATCTAATAGCATCTGCTATTACCAAAGGTGAATCAGTTGGCGGAGCTTAAAAGAAAATGGAACGAGATAACTGAAGGGCCACTTGGCTGGGCGATATACCTGGCTATAGGTGTTGCCATGGCCTTTGTGTTGAATATAGGTCTTTCGATAGCTATGTCCACAGAATATCCGGTGGTTACCATCGAGTCCGATTCAATGGAGCCTGTTCTTTATCCTGGTGATATAGTTTTTGTAAGAAGTTCGGATAGCTACGAACCAGGGGACGTCATAGTTTTCGATGGCTGGAAGCCAACACCCATAATACATAGGATAGTATCAATGTCAGAAAGGGATAACGACGGCTTCGAGGTTTCTGTATGGGAAGATTTCGATGAAATAACCGAAGGAGAACTTATGGGTACTCATGTCGATTTCGATGAGGATAGGATTTACGTGACAAAGGGTGATAAAAATCCTACGTGTGATCAGTGCCAAGGTGTGGGTGAGTTCGTGCTCGATGAAGATATACACGGCAAGAAGATGTTCAGGGTACCCTATCTTGGTTGGATAAAG
>PUKU01000033.1 GCA_003550625.1 Candidatus Aenigmatarchaeota archaeon | reverse complement strand
CTCTGAGTGCCTGGACCACTGTTTTCATCCTTCCTTTGTTGAAGCCTTCGTAGTGGAGAACGTTTTCCAGGGACCCTGTCTCCTGCCAGCAGCTGACTGCCTTGTCCAGAAGATAGGAAGCCTCCCTCCAGCCGAGGTTTGTGTTCCTTACGATGTAATGGAACAGGGCCCTCTTGTCCATGAGTTTCTCCCCGCCCTCTGCGTATACCAGGCGTCTGGGTGTCGCTGCAAACCTACCCAGTCTGGGCCTTTCGGTTCTCATTTTGAGCGCGTCCACGAGCGGAGCGTCCACAGAAAGCACGAGATCGTAGTCCTTGACTCTCTCGTAGATATCATCTATAGATAAGGTCTTATCGACTTTGATGCCCAACAGTCACACCCTAAGGACTATTACATAGAATCATTTATCAAACTTATGAAACAGTTAGGTTACTTTGACTTCCGTTGGTAGTCTATATCTTCATGTCTGCGTCCATATCTTCGAGTGCATCCATGATGTTCACCTTTTCTAACCTCTCTACCTCTTCGTCTGTGAGGACATTTACGGTGGGTGGTACAGCCTTCAGTACTCTGTCACCGTTTACGATGTAGTCCTCGTCTCTGATCCGGTATATCTCGTCACCGTTGCTTTTCCCTCTTTTGTATCCGGCATGTTTTACCATATCGACGTAGGACATTTCAAAGGGATCCGATGGATATTTTCCTTCTTTCATACGGCATCTCATATAGATTTCTCGAAAAAACTTAAATAGTTTGACCGGATTTGTGTGAAACCACTGGTCCGGTATCCTATCCCATATCTTATTTAAACTTGTTCTGTTTCAACAATGCTGGTGTGAACGTGGAGTATTTTTCACGTACCAAGAAAAAGAAAAGGGCTTTGCTGATGGATCTGGTTGAGATTCCAGAAAGGGACGATAGATTTTCAAAGATTTCTTACGATAGGATGAAAGAGATAAGGGAAAATCCGAAATCGGTTTCCAGGGAGGAAGTCAATACCATAAGTCTTTACTCCTCGCTTCTAAGGCTCGAGAAAACCAAAGATGTAGAGAGTATGCTGGAAGACGAAGAACTCGACGAAGACTATATCAAAAAAAGGTTTTCCGAGGATTTACCTGAAAATACATACAGAGTTTTTGACAGGGCCGAGCACTACCTTGATAAGGGCGAAGAGGAGGCCTTTGAACTTATAGGACATCTGATGCATACCAGAAACGAGGAGGAAACAAGGAAGGAGATGGAGAGGATCGAGAACATAGTATCGGGTGATGGTGAAGGAAAGTCGTATCTAGAAGCAAGTATAATGATCCAGTCCTTCCAGTGAGCTCATGGAAGGCGACCGAAGGTAATATATTTAAACAGTCTCGTCGAATGTTAATATATGCAAGAAGGGCGTACCGAAGGTGAAGGTGCCTTTTCTCCCTGGGATTCTGTTTATTTCGATGAGATATTCAGCGATGTAGTCTATGATGTACTACTTCGGAGACAAAAAGATGACAATTTCTACGAGGAGCTGGATCTAGAATACTGGGGCTATGTATCAAAGGAGATCACAGACTTTGTGAGGGAAACGGGATACGATGATGGAATGCGTGAGAGATTTTTACGCGATGGTTTTCTGGTACTTAGAAACGGAAACTCACTGAAGTTGAAGGTCGGTGAAAACGAAAGGTACATAGAGTCCGAGGAGGAGTACTACGGTGGAAAAACGGAGCATACAGTACCCCTTGAGATCATATAAACACCCTCATCTACAGTTGGACTGTCGGCGGTAAACGTATCTATAATAGATCAGGGAAGCTTGGGAGAAGGCGTGGTTGTTGGTTTGTAAGTGCTTGTTTGGTTATATAAAATAGATAAAACTGGGTGAAATAGCTGAGGCTTCGTCAGTTGAGCTACTTTAGCTCCCTGTCTACGTGGTCGTGGTGACCCTTTTCAGCGTGTATGAGTGCCTCGAAGAACTTCCTTGCGTTCTCGTTCTCGACCCGTCCAAGGAACTTCTTGTACTTCTTCACGGCTTCCTTTTCCAGTTCTCTGGTCCTCTTCAGATCTTCTTCTATCGAGCCCTTGGATTTCTCGCCTTTCATCTCAGGTTCTTCGATGCCAAGAAGCTTACATGCGACCTCTGCATGTTCCTCCTCTACACGTGCAAACTGCTTGAATAACCTGTTGATCTTCGAGTACTTCTCGTTCGAGTCGCTGACGTCCTTGTAGTAGGCCGTAGCATTGACTTCCAGATCAACGGTCTCCTGTAGGTCCCTTTTCTCCTGTGCTGTGAGCTCTCCGTTCCACAGGGTCGAGAACTCCTCGAATCCTGTTATGAACTTCTTTGGTGCACCGCAGAAGGGACAGTCGTCTGGCTTACTTCCTCCTATGTAGGGTTCTCCACATATCCCACAAACAAATAAATCTACCATATTATCAGCCTTCCAACATTAGGACTAGATCCTATTAAAGGTTAGCATGTCTGGCTTTCCGGAATATTTTTCCGAATGAAAGGTTCCGTTCAAGTTTAAATTTCTTCCTGGACAGGAACAGAGTATGCAGAAAAATGAGAAGCATTATTTCTACGGTGAAGACTACGAAAGTTACGAACAAGACGAAGATTTTCGCTATGAGCTTATAATAGAAGAGTCCAACAAAAAAGATGTCGAATGTTGGATTTACCTGAGGGATAGAAAGAAAAACTCCGATGCAGTATATCGTATAGACAGGGATAAAAGTTACAAAGAGGAGAGGAATACAGGGATTTCCGAATAGGAATGGGATGAAATTGTCAGGGAGCATGTCGTGGCACTTCTTATTTGAATCATCTTCTTTTCATCTGGTCATTCTCGTTCCGTCGACACTGTATGTAAAATTATTAAACCTGAAAATCAAAGAGTAGGTATGCCTGAGAAGAGACTTTACAGGACCGAGAAGAACAGGATACTTGGTGGCGTCTGTGGAGGCATAGCCGAGTACTTTGAAGTGGACCCTACACTTATCAGGCTTCTGTGGATAGCCTTTACATTTGCTTTCGGCGGAGGACTCCTGGCATACATCATAGGTTGGATAATAATACCAGAGAAGTCCGAGCTGGAGGAGAATGGAGGTGAAGAAAAGGGAGGTGATGACATGACAAAAGAGAAAGACGGGAATGATGATGAGCCCGAGGCACTTTTTATACCAGCGGGTGTTCTAGGAGGAATGGGCTTTGGATTTCTCTATGGTAATATACCGGCAGGACTCTTCATAGGACTTGGTGTAGGGTTTGCCTTGTTTGCCATAATATCTATCATGAAGAAAAGAAGGTAGTTTTAAATTCCAGTTTCCCTTAACATAGCCTCAGTACGTCTTTCCTACAGGGACAATGTAGAGAGGGTCCTTTTGTGTATCCAGGATCTCCTTGACTTCGTCGTCCGTAAAGGCTCCCACGACCACCGTACCTAGGTTCCTTGTTTCTGCCTGTAGATAGATGTTCTGTGCAGCATGCCCGACTTCCATCTTCACATACCTCTTTCCTCTCTCACCGTAGGCTTCTGTGGTTCTTTCGTAGTCTGCTACAAAGACAAAAACAACAGGTGCATCGCCGATAAAGCTCTGGCCGTGAGCAGCTTCAACCAGTTCTCCTCTTACATCCTCTTTGGATGTTTTGTTGATAGCGTGCTTTTCTGGTAGATATCTATAGACGCCTGTGGAAAGGTTTTCTATACCTTCCGATCCCACTGCAACATAAAGTTCCAGGGGATAGGTAGCTCCTGCCGAAGGAGCAGTTCTATATCCTCGATCATCGGTTACACCCTGAGCTGCCCAGGTAAGTTGTGAGACATCTTCAAGCAAAAGCTTTTCTTCGGCGTAGTCTCTAACAGATCTCCTACCTTCCAGAGCTTCCTCCACCGAAGTCTCCGAATCTCGGATGGGTTCTGGTAGCTGTATGTACTGTTCTTCCAACGTCGGTTCTTCTTCGAAGTTTCTCAGTGGAGCTACCTGGTAAATTATTCTCAGTAGCACGAGGGATAACGCTATAGCAACAAGAACCTTTTTCTTGTCCATACTTACTCTAAAATCCCCTTTGCTAAAATATCTTACGAAAACCTCTCTAAATTTCCAATATGTTCTTGGAATACTTGAATTTTTAAATAAGCAGACGGGATAATAGAATTCATGGCATGGCCCATCCTTGTAGTGATAGGATCGCAGATACTCTTTCTCCTTACCATAGGTCTTCACCGTAGAGTTTTACACCCTCTTCCTTCACCCTCTCGACGAAGGCTATACCACGCGAAAGGCTCTTCTTAAGTTCATTCTCATCGTACCACGTAACAGAGAAATTTACCTTCAATCGGTCTTCCTCGCCTGCAATAAAGGCCATCACGTTCTCTTTATCCGACTCATCCAACTCTCCATCCTCTACAAAAAGAAGGTCTATATCGGAATCCACACTGGGGATTCCCCTGGCAACAGATCCGAAAAGATAGATGGAAAGCATGCCAGAAAGCAGGTCTTCTTCGTCCAGAGCGTCTACTAAACCCGCCGCCGCTTCCCTCAAAGGCTCCGCATCCAGGTCCAGGATATTTTCCAGGTGCGAATAGTAGGGCGAATCGGAGTTAAGGCTGATGAGGTACAGATTACCCTTCTTCTTCTTGTTCACTAAGCCCAGATCTCTCAACTCATTCACCAGACCTGAAATAACCGGCCTGGAGACGTCCACGCCTTCCACTATCTCGCTTATCGAATGCTCTTTCTCCGAATTCTCAAAAAGATATACCAGGACCTGATAAGCCTTGCTGTTAAAGAGAACACCCGATAACCTGTTACTTCCTCCCTCGAGATTATTTTTCGACATTTACACACCCATTCTCGTAATTCTATGTTAAATTATTTTTTCATACTTATAAATTTAATTAGAATTAATCCTAATTTTAATTAACATGTCATAAAATAAATTTATACCTTCGTTAAAATTATTTTACATAGTGCCCAGGAATCCTTATAAATTTCCTCTAGTTTCACACTTTGACCCTTTTCCTGCTTCTAGCCTCCTCCAGCCTATGCTCCATCTCGTAGAATGATTTGACCACTTCACTTTCTTTGTTAAGGGAGAAGAGCTGTGTATTGCCTATCTTCCTTCTCTTTCT
>PUKU01000085.1 GCA_003550625.1 Candidatus Aenigmatarchaeota archaeon | reverse complement strand
GGTCCTGATATTGTTGCTATAGAACCCCCGGAACTAATAGGCGGTGATGTTTCAGTTAGTACTGCCAAACCAGAAGTAATAAGACAGTCATTAGAAAGGGTTTCACAGCCTTTGATCTGTGGTGCCGGTATAAAGAGCAGGGAGGATGTTGAGGTGGCTCTTGATCTGGGAGCAGAGGGCGTTTTTGTTGCTTCTGGAGTAGTAAAGTCAGACAATCCTCGAGAAAAACTCAGGGAACTTGTTCAACCTCTTTAACAGTATAGGGATTTTCCTGCACTTCCTGTGATCTCAGCCAGCTCACCGATAACTTCTGATATATTTTCTCTTATTTCACCCGAAACTACCCTCGGGTCAAACATTTCTTTGTTCGGCGACCAGGTTCCCTCCCTGAGTACATTCTCCTTCGATCCATCTGGTGGTAGTATCTCAGTTTCATTCCGTCTGTAAAACTGAGCTGCTGTCCTGGCGTACTCGTACTGGTATCTCGTGTCCTTGTTGAACTTACAGACTCCCCTTTCTGCTAGCTTTTTCATCTGTTCGTTGGTAAGGCCAGTTGAGCCGTGCACTACCAGAGGTCTCTCCATATCCTCCTTCTTGAGCTTCCTATCTACCTTTTCAGCTATGTCCATTCTGAGGTCGAGATCTATACCTTTGGAGACGCCGTGCTGGGTTCCTATGGATATGGCGAGGAGATCACAGCCAGTTTTTCTTACAAAATCCACAGCCTTTTCTGGGTCCGTGTAGTAGCTTTCCGGAGAGTTTACGTTGTCCTCGACCCCCTTTATTCTTCCCAGCTCTGCTTCAACCAATACGTCCCTGTCTTTGCATATCTCAACAATGTTTTTGGATATCTCAACATTTTCTTCAAAGTTTTTTTCGGAAGCGTCTATCATTATAGACGAAGGTATGCCTGTTTGAACCGCCTCTTCTATGAAGTCGGGGTCCTTGAGATGGTCCATGTTAAGGAATACGCCTATTTTACACCTGTCGCCGATGTTTTCCATGTAGTTTCCAAGTGACCTTAGTCCGGCTACTGCATCTCCGTTTCCTGCGAACTCACAGGCGCTCCTACTTAGCTGCAGAACAAGGTCCGATTTTTTCCTTTCACTCCCTTCTATGAGGCCTATCATTACATTCGGTTCGGCGACGTTGCTTGCTGCGAAGGCATAACCACCTTTCTTCGCCTTCCTGTAAAGCTTTTCCAGCTCTTTACCTATCCTCACAAACATATTATCACCCCAGTGCGTTTTCGACGGCGAAAGAGGTCGACGATATTACGTCACCCAGACCCACGGTTAGTTCAGGGTCATCGTATATCTTATTTGGTACTAGAACTATATCAAACTCATTCCTATGGATCCCCGAGGAGCTGAATTTTTCGTCTCCCAGTGAGTCGGCTAGGGATCTCCTGTGCTCCCTACCCCTTTCCGAAGGTTTTACTTCTTCGGCTAGTTCTAGGTTCTCAGGTCTTAGTTCCCTGCCGCTGGCCACTGTCCAGGCTGCATTTCGAGCAAACTTGAACCCTTTCTTTATTGGCCTCGGATCTATGTAGTCACGGGAGACGGACATGTAGTAGTGGTGTGTATGTATACTGACAGCGTCTATATCCAACTCCTTGGTTATTTCTCTGAGTGTTTCAGACATTCTGTAGGGTTCATCTGGTTCAGGAGTTCTTCCGCCGATCTTTATGTCTTTGAGTATGAGGTCAAGTTCGTTTGTATCGAATGACAGTACGTCCGCCAGGGGAACCACTTCCTTGAGTATCGTTTTTCTCAAATTCCTTCGGTGGATCGCCGAGAACTCTATCTGTATTTTGAGATCAGGGTTTGCTTTTTTAGCTCTTCTCAGGAACTCCTTTGCCGAGTCCAGGTGTTCCCTCCATGTCGTTCCATCCGGGTACTTCTCAAGTAGGTTGTGGTATCCTGCGAGTATCATACAGTCCATATTTTTTGCGAGCTCATCGACCTTCCTTTCTAGTTGACCCATCTCCAGGTTTTCCTTTGTGTATGGCGAAGAGGCTATGAATCTGCTGTTTGTATTTGCTCTTACTCCAAACAGTTCCTGGTCTTTGAAAAACTCTAAGATCCAGTTCTTCTTTGTGTCTATATCTTGCCAGAGTTCCGATGGATGTGAAAAGTTTAACTCGCCGTTATCTAGGTATGGAAAGGTCAGGTTTTCGTTTTTGTCGAAAAGTTCTGCCTGTTCTCTGGATAGATTGGTAGTGTAGAGGACGGTTTCACAGCCCAACTTCGAAAGTAGATTGGACATTATACCTGCCTGTCCTCCAAGCCTTTTCTCCCCTCCACTGAGCTTCCTCTCGATCCAGTTCTTGAGTTCATCGTTTTTTATCTGGATCTCGTTGCCCTCTCCTTTTTTCATGCAGTTGAACACGGCACCAAGAAGATCTATCCTATCTTCGAGTAGTTCTATATCCCTTTTACGCGCTTTCTTCGCATCCTTCTCTGAGAAAAGTTCCTCGAACTTCCTATCCACGTGGCTTATTACATCTACATTTGTATTGTATGCAAGAAATATCGAGAGACCCCCGAGTTTACCCAGAATTCTTTTGACCTCCATAAGGATTAAATTTAAGTCGACCTATAAAAAAATAGGTGACAGTATGGTTGAAGATATACTCAAAAAAATAAACAAAAGAAAGGGTGATTCAAGTAAGTTCGACAACGGTCATCTACTTGTTGTCGGGGGATCGGAAAAGTACAGTGGATCTCCGGCGTTAAATTCCCTTGCAGCCTATAGAAGCGGTGTTGATCTGGTCACTACTGCCGCTCCGGAGAGGCCATCGGATATAATTGCCGCATACTCACCCTCACTTATAACAGTTCCTCTACAGGGCGGTTTCTTTTCTTCGAAAAACTACGAGAAACTCACTGAACTTTCCAATGATGTGGATGCTCTTGTGGTAGGTGGTGGAACTGGTAGAAGAGATGAGACCATGAAGGTTGTGAGGAAGCTTATAAAAAACGTTGACATTCCTGTTGTAGTCGACGCCGATGCAATACATGCTGTATCAGGAAATAGGTCGGTTTTGAAAAAAGGAGACGTGCTTACACCTCACAGCCACGAGTTCAAGGTCTTGACAGGAAAGGATGCCACAGAGAGCAGTGTAGTAGAGTCTGCGGAGGAGCTTGGTTGTACCTTTCTCCTGACGGGTGAAGAGGATATAATAACGGACGGGGAGGATGTTTACAGGAACAGTACAGGAAATGAATATATGACAGTCGGTGGTACAGGTGATATACTGGCGGGCGTGGTGGGATCCCTTCTAGCACAGGGTTTCAGTTCTCTGGAGGCCTCCCGTGGAGCTGCCTGGATAAATGGAAAGGCGGGCGAACTAGCATACGAAGAGATGGGACCCGGTGTCATTCCTGATGATATTTTAGTCAAAATACCAGAGGTTCTGAAGGAGATATAGTAACGTTTGTGGCGTCTTGTCGACCTACTCCAGTACCTCTAAACCTATCAGCTTTTCTCCCAGAAGGCTTCTAACAAATGCACCCCCTGCAAGTGAAACATGTTCAAATCCCTTGAAATCAAATCCCAGGTCTTCAAGTGCATGGGATGTGTCCCCGCCTCCTACAAGAACGTATCTGTCGTTGTCGTTCAGAAACTCAAGAACCTTTTCAGTACCCTTCTGGAAGTTTTTTTTCTCGAAAACACCAACAGGTCCGTTCATTACCACAGTCTCCGCCTCCTCGAGTTTCCGTATATATTTTTTCACTGTTCCGGTTCCTATGTCCATGACCTCCTCGTCGACTGGAAGGTCTTCTATATCCACCTCTTCCCTTATTTTATTTTTCTGGTAGGCAAGGTCCACCGGGACTACCACTTCTTCTCCGTGGTTTTCGAGGATGTATTCTACGTCTTCTCTGACCTTGTTTATTTCATGGTTCTTGGAGTCCAGATCAAATCCCTTTACTTCCAGGAATATCTCTCCGGGCGTGCCTCCCAAAAGCACAGTGTCAGCCAGACCTCTTTCTAGAACTGTTCCCGCAACCTTTATCGCACTCTTGGGTTTGTTTCCACCGAGGATAAAATGCCTCGGTCCTTTGCTCTCCTCTATGTGTTCAAGGGCCCCCAGATCTTCCTCCAGAAGAGGACCCACTGCACTTTCCATTACAAGAGGAAAGCCGGTTACAGATGCGTGGTTTCTATGACAGATCGAGAAGGCATCGTTTATGTACAGGTCACACAGTTCCGACAGCTTTGTAACGAGTTCAGAGGTGGCGTGCTCCTTTGGATCGACGTCCCTGAGCTCGTCGGTGTGCATTCTGACGTTGTCAAGAAGAAGAACGTCCTCTGCGTGCAGCTCACTTATCACCTTTTCTGCGAGTTTATCGCATATATCTTCTATGAATATTACACGTCTGTCCAGAAGTCTGTTGAGGTTTTCTCCGTGTTGGTCCAGATGTAGAAAGTCGTCTCGCCCGGGCCTTCCCTGGTGTGCTAGAACAACGACCTTGGCACCGCGATCACAGAGTTCTTCTATAGTTTTTGCATGTGCCTTCATTCTTGGTGATATCCTGACCCTTCCCTTTCTGACGGAGGAGTTCAGATCCACCCTCAGAAGTATCTTTTTGTCTTCCAGGTCCAAATCCTCTATGGTTTTCATGGTGACTCTCTACTCTATTCCCATATTTTCGTTTGTCTTTGCTATAGATTGTTCTCTGTCTGCCATCTCAAACATGGATCTGATGGCGTCTATGTTTTCCGGGACCACTATAGACTCCTGGTGAACCTGGTGTATCCAGTAAAGCCTCTTTCCATCTGTCTTTACGGTCTCTTCCCATACCGCTACCTCGGGCATATCATATCTCAGCCTCCGGTCCCTGAACCTTTCAATTATCTGAGCTGTGGAACTGTAACCCTCTTCTGCTTTAAACAGTTTTATACGCTGCGTCTTTCTGAAGAGGTCTATTACTTCTTCCTCGGAAGCATCCGTGTTGAGATCCACGTTGATCATATGTAGGTGTGAGAGTGTTACTGGGACCTTCACGGCCAGAGTTGTTATATCCATATCCGGCATAACTTCCTGTAAATCGGGTCCGTGGTGGGAAGATATTTCCGTTACGGGGACTATCGAGTTTATAGGTCCGGCCGAGTCCTGTGCTGGATCTCCTCCTCTTCTCACAAGGTTTGCAACCGCCTTTTCCACGCCGAACTTAGAATCAATGCTCCAGAGGGTCCGTGAGAGAGAGGTAGTGTTACAGGAAACGACCCTCACAGAGTCTTCTCCTCTTGCCTTATCGTAATTAGCCAGTGCGTTGAAGGATACAGGAGCTATTGATGCACTTGCCCCGCCTTGGAATACAGCTTTAACGT
>PUKU01000096.1 GCA_003550625.1 Candidatus Aenigmatarchaeota archaeon | reverse complement strand
AGGGGGGGTTTGCCGCCTAAACAGGCGGAAGTTCTCCTCCATTTATTTCTTCTGTCTCGTTCTCTGGCAACTCCTGTCCATTTTCACCAATTTCCTCTGATGCACCGTCTCCAGGTTCCCTGTCTGTAACATTCACTGGTGGACCGATCCGATCGGGTCCTCTTTGCTGTCTTACGTTTTCAAGTGCTCTTTCAAGACCCTCTCTTGCCTGTTCAGGTACATTAGCAGCAAGTTCTTCCAGTGTGTCTTCGGCCACTTCTCCTGCTCTCTCCGGATCAGTTCTGTTGATTACTTCAATGGCCCTCTCTCTTGCATGTGCACTGTTCTCCATAGCCCTCTGTATTCCTTCTCTTGCCTGTTCAGGAACCCCTTCACTGGCGTTTGCGAGATGGAACATGTGGTTACTGGCCTGTCTTGCACTTTCTTCGTTCATGTTGGGGTTGTCACCTGCCCTTTGCTCAAGCCTTTCCATAGCCCTGCTGTACTGTTCCTCAGCTCTAGCAAGAGCTTCAGAGTTGTTCTCCTCTGCCATTGCTATAATCTCAGCTGCCTTTCGATCAGCAACTTCTTCTGGACCACGGAACCTATCCATGAAGGTCTCTACAAAATAGAAGGGACTGTCCGGTGTTATCCCTGGGTCAGGTAACTCAGGCTGTGCAGAAGCCAGCGGTGAAAACACTACAACTGATGCTACCAGAACGACCATGATCTGAATTATACTTTTCATAGTTTGACACCTCCTTGTACCCTAAACTTATACATAATACCCATTAAAGATTGGGCGAAACAAGTTGCAACAAGCTTAAACAAGACAGTTAGTTCTCGCTTTCTTCGGGTTCTTTTTCAAGAATAAGCCTTACCTTGTTCGATGTTCCGTATGGTATTTTCTCGACAACATTTCTCTCCTCGAGGTTTCTGAGGGTCCTGCTGAGTTTGGACTTTGTGAATCCGGTTTCATACTCCAGTTTTTTCTGCCACATAGTCATGTCATCTGCCTTTGCAAGTGCCCTGACAATCTTTTTTTCCTTGTCCAGAAGATGTGTAAAGGAGTCAACCACCTCCCCAACTTTCCTGGTTCTGTAGTAGAAAAATACAATAAGTGCTCCAAAGACAACAAAGAAAGGTACCATATAAAGCCAGTCAAACCTCTCGGTCTCATAGGAAACAAATATAGAAAAAACATCTTCAGGCTCCAGTTCCTCCAGGTCCCACTCTATCGTAATTCTTCTTCCTGTGGTTGTAACCTGTGTTGGTTCGGGATTTACGGGCGGACGGGGAGCATGCAGTGGTCTTGAAAGAACAGCACCTTCAGGAAGCGTGAGCTTCAGAGATATGTTTTCAGTCCTTTCATCCACTGTAAAACCCTGAACAAAGTAGGAAGTTTCTCCTATGTCAAGCGGTTCGGAGGTCATATATTCAAGGGAAAGGTTTTTGGTTTGATCAGATATATTCACAGAAATAGTTCTCCAACCATCGTCTTCATCTATCTGAAATCTTGAATATTCCGAGTCGGTCCACGCACGGATGTTGTACGCATCCCCGACAACGAAAAAACTTATTGCGGTTTGGTTGGTATGCTCCAGAAATATATCCTCCCTTACATGAACAATACCGTCAGTTACATCATACTCCACCCGATGTGTCCTGGCTACCACGGTAGGAACTATAAAAATAAAAGCCACAAACACCGACAGTATAATACGTTTCATTCTGTTAAATTTATAGTTAGAAATACTTAAAATGTTCGGAAAACCACTGAGATCCCATGACAAACTTCGTAGTAAGTTTTCCTTGACCTAATAAAAAATAAAAAATAAGGGGAGTGGTTAGCCTATGCTAAGGCTTTCCTTTTCTTCGAGTCTATCGAACTCCAGCTCTATCTCCAGTTCATCCCTGTCCTTTTCTATCTCAACTTCTATGTTATCTCTGAAGTGGAAAGGAAGCACCCACTCGTCCGTTTTTAGTTCTAGCTCATTTCCGGTTTCTATCTCGTCGGCAAGCTTTCTCAGAAACTCACTGAGCTCCTTCCTGTCCATAAGAAACTCCTTGCTGAAGTTACCATCTATCGTCTTTCTTCCTTCGTCCTTTGTTGAAATTTCCATCTAAAACACCCAGACAATCAATGGTAATAAAAATATATAAATATTTTTAGTAATTATATACATATATGTTGGAAATAGTTGGCTCCAGAAAAAGACTCGAGATACTCAAACACCTTAGCCGCGGCGACAAGTACGTATCAGAGATAATGGATCTAACAAAAATGGACGGTAAAAGGGTAAAACACCATCTACAGAGGCTTGAGAAAGAAGGGATAGTAGAGAGCTACAAAAAGGGTAGGAGAAGATATTACAGGATGGTAAAGGATCTAAAACTGGAGATAAGAGCACCTCCTGAAGGTAAGTTCATAGTCTACGTAACAGAAAAGTAAATCAGAGCTTTCCGCTTCTGTAGATTTCTTTGTAGTATTTTCTCCAGTCACTGTTATTTTCTGTACGGCTGTCCTTTTCACCCACTACCTTGACTGCTCTTTTATCTGATTCTTTTTCTGTCTCATAAACACAGGTCAGTGTGTTGAAGCTTATATCTGGACCACTGGAACTTGAATCTTTTTTCGGTTCCATACAAAACAGTTTACTCCTAATAAATTTAAATCTATGTAAGAAACGCCCTGATGTGGAATAATTAGAAACCGAATACAGAGGAAAACCAGTTCGAAATAATTTCAAATACTGTCATATCAGCGGAACCACTGCCTGTGCTTTCTGTACCATTGAACTCAAACTCACCGACCCTTTCTTCATCATGCAAAACCTCAACTACACCGGACTCATCCGATGCAAAAAGTAGCTCATACTTTACATTTCCTACACACTGGATACAAACTCCTTCCTCCGGTTCAGGAACTAGATCCAGTATATACCTATCACCGTCTCTTTCAATACCTGATACATTGACAACATAACATGGGTTTGGTGTCTGCATAAATCCACTAATAACCAAACCGTTATCCGTAGTTTCCACTTCAACTATACCGGTTTCATTTCCATCAGAAAGACAGTTGGACTCGACCGTTTCTATCTCTATATCATAACCATCCGCACCATCGGCTGATACGAAACCAACCATTAAAGCTGAGATTAGAAGGAACGCAACAATTCCAGTGATTTGTTCGGTCTTCATGTTATCACTCATGACTTTGTTCCGGGACTATAAAAATTGTTATGAATACGTTCGGTCACAGCCGAACGTTTTTGAAACATTTAAATTAGAAGGTTCACTGTTTAGATGTATGGCCAGTCTTAAACTAGATGAGGAAACAGCCAAGGTACTATCCTCCGATACAAGAAAAGAAATAATAAAGTCCCTCGACGAGAGGAATATGACTGTAACAGAGCTATCAAGGAAACTTGGCCTTTCGAAGTCAACTGTCCATGAGCATCTCAGCAAACTTTTAGACTCGGGATTCGTAAACAAGTTGGATGAAGAAGGAAAGAAATGGGTATACTACAAACTAACGAAGAAGGGCAAAGACGTCGTCGGTAACAGGGTAAAGAAGGTACTTCTGTTCGCTTCCTCAGCTATAGCCGGGATTTTTGGTGTTCAACAGCTCTTCTCATACATTACAGCCAAACAGACGATGGAAGAAGCTGCAGACATAGAACCCATGGCAGGGGTACCAGAGGCGACTGAAACTGCAGTAGAAACCACAAACGGAAACCTACATCTACTGGCTGCGATTCTACTTTTCGCTACCGCAGCAGCCCTCATAACTTACTACTACAAGAAGGTTAGATAGTTATTCTTCAAGAAGTCCCTTTGGATCAAAGTGAATGTCTTTCTCTGTAGTTTCTTCTAACTCAGGAAAGTAATATGCTATCTTGAACTTCAGTTCATCATTCCAGTGAACATTTTCTATCTCACAGGTTCCAAGCTCTCTCAATGTTTCCTTGGAAAATGTCTTCGGCGCCCGAAATATTATATTTTCAGTAATATACCTTTTAGTAAGCTTGAAAAGTCTGTCAGAACGAGGCTGTGTACTTTTGATATTGGAGACATGATCATCCTTTTTGCTTCCGACTGAACTCCAGTCAGGTTCAAGCACAACTACTTCTGCAGAAAGTTTTTTAAGCAGCTCTTCGTCCGTTGCGTCACCAATTAAAAATTTCGTATTTTCTGAAACTCTATACAGCTTCGCGTTTTTCCTCGCGTTATTTACTCTTCTTTCTCTTATATCAACCCCTGTAACTTCGTCTATCTTCTTTGCAAGTTGAACGCATATCATTCCTGCTCCACAACAAAGCTCAATTGCACTTTCAAATTCCGAGAGCCTCTCTGCGAGGTGTATGGAGACTATCTCAGGACATCCCATATAGTACGCATCTTTATCACCGTAGATATCTTTTGAATACTTTGGATCCATAGAAGAAATTCATGTGGTAGATATTTAATAAATTTCATGCAAAACTTTGAGATTTGCTTTTAATTCAGTATAGTTTGCTTGCTTCCCGGTAGTTAAAATAAATTTTACTTTCTCGATTAATGACATTTACACAATCTTTAAATAAAGGATATTTTAATTTATTTAAACACAAAAAACAAATATAGAGTTGAGGTGATTCCATGCCAATCAAAAGTCCGTTTGATGAGATAGAGGAAATGCAGAAAAAAATGAACAAGTTGATGAAAGATTTCTGGGAAAGAGGACCAACTGCAGCGGGAACCATGAGAGGTTTTCCCGTAGACATCCGGGAAGAAGACGGTAACATAGTAGTTGTAGCAGATATACCAGGCGTAAGCAAGGACAAAGTTGCAGTAAAAGCGATGGACAACCAGCTTATGATATCGTGCAACGAGGAAGGAGAGAAGGAGATCGTCGATGAAAACTACTACAGAAGAGAGAGAAGTAAAAGGGGTATGAAGAGAACCGTGACCCTCCCGGAAGAAGTAAAGTCTGACAGGGCCGAAGCTAAAATGGAAAACGGGGTCCTGAAGGTCACTCTGCCGAAGAAGAAGAAAAAGAAGGACAAAGAAAAGAAGATAAAGGTCGAGTGACCACCCAACTTTTTTATTTATTCTCTATCTATTATACTAAAGATAAGATGTACTCTTGGAGAAGAAAACTGCCTTTCTGCAGCGGTAGACTTCAAAAAATTTCTGAAAATATCTACGAAACTGAAATATGTGATATAAGCAAAGATCTCAACTGGAATGAAATAGCAATAAATGAAGAGAGGTTGAAAAGGTTCGACCTGCACCCACCCGTGCATGCAATCTACATACCAAGAAGTGGAAAGCCGAAGCCTTCCTTTGATAAAACTGTTCAGAGAATCATAGTCGATCCGAAGGATAGAGTAAACAAAGATGATAAAATGTACACGGATGGATACGCCATAATATCAGAATACGATAACTACGTAAAAGAAATAGTAGATGAAAGCAATGTAGTTTTCAACACAACACCAGATATATT
>PUKU01000050.1 GCA_003550625.1 Candidatus Aenigmatarchaeota archaeon | reverse complement strand
TCACTGAAGACATCGAGGAATGAAGCGGCGTCGAGAGTGGAACCGGAAATTCCACCGATAGCGAGGTCGAAATCACCCGTCATCATGTAGTTGTAGTAGATGTCAGGGAATTCAGTCGGGGTGACGTTGACTACTACGCCGATGTCATTGTCCTCGCAGTAGAAATTATCCTCGAAGGACTCTTTGACGAACTCACCGAAGTTGAGCTGTTCTTCGCTTCCGGCGAAGACATGGAGATCCAACTCGATGGTGTCGTCTGCTTCATAGAAGCCTTCATCAACCTTATCTTCAAGAGCGCTGAGGAACATGTCCGTCGCGAGGTCAGGCATGTAGCCGTAGGTATCGCGGCCGAGGCCTTCGCCTACCCATTCTCCCCAGGTATAGATTTCATTTTCCTCATCTACCATGTCTTCGGGGAGCGGTGCATTGCGGAACGGTGTGCCTTCCCTCGGGTCGACGACATAGGCTTCGGAGAAATAATACATCTGCGGTTCGTTGGTGACAAGCACTTCTTCTGCGAGCACTTCACGGTTCAATGCATGGAACATAGCCATCTGGAAGTCCTCGTGGGCGAGAATGGGCTCGGGCTCATAAGTGCTTGCAGGGAATTCTTCGCGCTGACCTTCTGGCGTGCCGAGTGCATTGAAGTTGATGCGGAAAGTCGTCGCGCCAGGCAGCAAGTGTGTGAAGTCCGCATCCACGAACTCTTCATAACGTGCGCCGGGGATAGTGGCTGCATCGAGGGTGCCATCGAGGAACTCTTCGAATGCAATCTCAGTATCTTCTATGATGCGCACGTCGCGACCGGTGATACTATAGCGGTCAGGATCGTGGAAGTTCGGGTTCTCGCGGAAACGGATGATGCTGTCGGGTTCATAGTAGCTGATGTAGTAGGGTCCGTGCGCCGCGATGGTGTCATGGGATGTGCCGTAGGAATCTTCTACTTCCTCATAAAGTTCGATATGGATCGGCGTCATGACAAAGCTTGAAAGCCAGTAGATGACGTCCCATTCGTCCATCTGATACTCGAATTCGAAACCGAGTGTGTGGTCATCTTCTACCCAGAGGCCGACGTCTTCCCAGTCAACTTCGCCTTCATAGTATTCTTCAGCGTTCACGATACGCTGTCCGGGGTCGAAGAAGTCGCCGCCGCCGGTGACTGCGCGGAACCAGCCTTCATCGAGTGCGAGCTTATAGGTGTCAATGAAATCCTCAGCTGTAATGTCAGTGGAATAGTCTTCTTCGATATCTTCATGGAGATACCATTCTAGGTCGTCGCGGATATCGATGTGCCATTCATGGGCAACAGTCATGCCGACATCGAGTTCTTCCTCATCAATCGGATTGGGCATGCCGTCCGCCATGCCGGGCACGAGGTCGAAACCGGTCGGATCGTCGAAATCATCGAATGTGAAGTAATAGAGCGAATCCTGGAACAGTGTGATCATGTCGCTGCTGTTGGCGTCGTCATAAATCCACTGATGGAAGGTGTCAGGGTCGCCGCTAAGGCGTTGTCTCAAGGTGTATTCGCCCTCTTCACCAGGATCACCGTCGTCCATGATGACGTTGGAGTCGTCTTCAGTCATTTCAGCGAACGCAACGCCCCAGTTCATGAGAGGAATCGCTTCGTCGGGAACGAGGTCCAGACGATCGGAATACGCTACAGCACCAGCATCAGTCATGACGGGGACGCCGCCATACTGTGTCTCCATCAGATACCGTTCAGCGTGTGCGAAGAAGCGGTTCTGGAATTCAGGGCTGGTGAAACGGAAATTGTAGAAGCCATCAGCGAATGTCGCTGCGTCTGCCTGGACGCTGACTGTGAACGTCGCTTCAGTAACGTTCTCATAGCTGTTCTCAACGCTGACAGTAATTTCGTAGTCGCCTTCTTCGTTGTAATCGAAATCGTCATCGTCAACGAGCACAATGTCGTCCGTCAGATCGCCGTCAATGACATCTTCAGCGGTGACGTCTTGAAGGACATCGTATTCCTCGCCGAGTTCGACGGGGATGATTTCAGGTACTGTGATTGTCGGCTCGGGTTCTACGACTTCGACGGTGATTGTCGCACTCGCAGAGGGGTCGGCAACTGAAGTGATGGTCACTTCAGTGGTGGCCGGTGCATCGAGCTCCTGGCCGATTATCTGGACGTCCAGCTGTACTTCATTGCCTTCGTCGTCCTCGTCATAAACGCCTTCAACTTTGGCAATATCTTCGTCTTCCACTTCATAAGTGATGTCCTGGAAGGGGAAGAGCGCTGGTGATTCATCTACCATCCAGTCAATGGATACCGCTTCAGTGTATTGCACTTCGAGTTCCTCGGGAGCGATGATTTCAAGGCTTCTGACTGATACGTGGAGGTCAACCGGGTCAGCATCGACAGGGTCGAATGTGACAGTCGCTTCGCCAGGGCCTACTGCGTTAGCGAAGAAGGCGCCTTCTTCTTCATCAAACTCAACTACGACAACGTCTTCATCGTCGCTTGTGACTTCAACTTCCTGCTCGGGGAGAAGCTCATAAGAGAGCGGGACGTTGTCGGTGACTCTGAGGTCAAGCTCGTTGTTTTCATAAGCAGGCAGGGATATTTCAGCCATTTCGCTCGGCTCGACGAATGTGTCGGCAGAGCTATAAGCAAGCTGCGGTCCGTCGAACCAACCGAGTGTCATGCCGAAAATGTCGATCATGTTGCCTTCTTTAAGGTCAAGAAGGGCGTCAGCTGCCGCATCTGAGTCTGCCAGACGGCTGTCATAACGGATCTGAATCTCCGCGCCGTCATCGGCTCTCTCGAGATAGACGTCGATGTTTCCGTGATCGTCTTCATCGATGTCGTCGACAAGAAGTCCTCTCTGGTCGATGCGATGGCCCTGATATTCGACCATTTCGCTTTCGTCCTCAAGGTCGACATCTTCAATATCGACGCTGTCGGGGAGTTCCTGGTCGCTGTCGAGGACAGTGACTTCAGGGTCGCCAATCTGGTTGAAGGAATAATCAGAGTCCCACCAATCCATGGCGAATGCATCGCGAACACCGAAAATCTGAACTTCGTCGCCGATTTCGAGGTCATCTACGATGCCTTCATCTTCTGAATCATAGACCGCGATGGCCCGTGTGTCATCTTCGATGAAGAATGTCCTGTGATCCGTGATGTCCGTGACGACACCGCTTGTATGTACGTCTTCGTCTTCTTCTAAATCCCAGACTTCCTGTACACTTTGCGCGGCGGTCAGGACTTCAACCTGCACGGTCGCAGATAATTCTTCATCTTCTGTTGATGTCGCGGTGATTGTGGTCTCACCTTTTGCGATACCAGTGATGGTGCCATCATCAACAGTAGCGATGTCTTCGTCCGCGCTGGCCCATTCTACATCCTGAATAGCATCTTCAGGGTCGATGGCAACTTCGACGGTCTCTGTCTGGCCGACTTCGATAGTGACGTTGTTCGGGTCGACCGATACTGACTCAGGGTCAGGGTCGCCGAACAGGCCACACGCTGTCAGAAGTACCAGAGTTGAGACAGTCAACAGCGCTAGTAAACCTTTCTTCATGCAATATCTCTCCTTTTTTATTTTTTATGAATTTCCAGGCAATCCCTTATGATAAGGACCGCCTCGAAATCTCATAACTTTTCCATGCACTACATAGTCTATTATATACGAAAATGACGCGAAATCAAAGAGGTTTTTGAAATCGTGCCTCGTTGCCGGTGCGTCAGCGCACAATATCCTCTGTAATGTTGTGATATATTATAATACATTCAACCCTCAAGGTAAAGATAAAATAAGGAAAAATGCAAAAACCGCGGAGCGTCCTGACCTTTATAAAGAGGTCTGGCAAGCACTCTCCTACATCCAACCCGGACAGCACCAGGGGGGACATGCTTGTATAGGCATCCGACCTGCATAGAACCAACGGAAACCTACAACCCCGGTCAGTCTTCCTTGTACGCTTCGCGCACGCGCTTGGTCTCCTTGATAAGGAGTTGCGCAGCTTCGTAAGGAAAGTCATCCTCATCAAAGCGCCTCTCCATATCATTGAATGAAAGATCCGCGCGCTCGCCTTCCATGTATAAACGATAGAGGTCCTCGAAAAAGGTCTGGAACCGCTCGTCTTCCTGAAGCTCCTGAAACTCCTCCTTCTCATACCCCAGGTCCTTCCGCACTTTCTTCGACATGTGCATCAGGAAATCGTGAGCTTCATTCCGGGCTCTTGTCTTAGCACCGAAGATCTCCTTGGATTTCTGAAAAAAGAATACGATCAGGACTACATAGATAGGGATGTACCAAAACCCTTCGATCGTCTCGTTGAAACTGTCCAGCGGCCACTGCCAGACCGCTGAGAGCACTCCCAGGATCAATACACCTGCGACACCTGAGATGAACGCCTGGACGTAAAAGCGCCATCCTTTCCTGCGATTCTTATCAAGCATTCCGCACCGAACTTTCTGTGAATTCAATCACGTGTAGATATTTTCACCTACATTATACACTATTTTCCCCGCCACACAAACCCTCTCATGAAAAGGTTTGCATCAGCGATATCCGCATGATACGATTTAACATATATAAGGATATTATAGAAAGGAAGTGGAAACTTGAAGAAAATTCTATTCCTGAGTGCATTATTCTTGTTCGCGCTCGCCGCCTGCAACGGCGCACGCGAGCTTGAGAACACCCTCGATGAGATCGAACTCGAGGACGAGGCCACGGACGCACTGACTCTCCCGGAAAGCAAGGACGGTCATGACATCGTCTGGGAGAGCCATGATGAGAATCTCATCGACAACGAAGGCAATGTCTTCCGGCCGAGTTCCAGCCTCGGAGACATGACGGTACGTCTCGACGCCACAATCGAGGACGGAGAATATAGCGCGACACGGACGTTCTCCGTCACAGTCCTCGCTTATAGCTCCGCGGAGGAAGCGTTGAACGAAATTGAACTGCCAGGCCGTACGGACGAGGACCTGACACTCCCTGAAGAGATAGACGGCCATGCCATAGAATGGTCTGGCGATGCATACATCGATGACGATGGAAGCGTAGAACGTCCTTCCTACGACACTGGAGACCAGACAGCTGAACTGATTGCTTCGACCGACGATGCTGAGAGGACTATCGAAATCACCGTAACGGCGCTGAGCGCATTTGAAGATGCCGTGTTCAATTTCGAACTCCCCGAACAAGCTCAGGAGGCCATCGAACTACCTGATGAGTTTGAAGGTTATGACATTACATGGACGGTCGAAGAAGGCCCCCTCGACATCCATGGAAACATCGACGCCCCCTATCATGGAGAAGAGGATGAAGACGCCAGCCTGAAAGGGGAGTTTACAGACGGGCAGGATGTGATCACACGCAGTTTCGATGTCGCCATCCCCGCCTACTCACAGGAGAAGACTGGAGAATTTCTTGCATCAGCCATCGACACTGTCTCCATAGAAGAGACCATCACCGAAACCACATGGCTCCCGACACGTATCGAAGGCTACCATGCCACATGGGAGGCAGATGAACCTTTGATCACAGAAAACTTTCTCACCAGGCCCGAAGAGGATGACAAGGACACCTACCTCACATTAACCCTGAATGCCGGCGACGTCGAATACAGCGAGACGTTCACCACCACCATCACACCATATGCTGAAGAAGAGGCTGATGCCGCGGCCGCAGTCATCGACGTCATCTCCGAGACAGGATGGGCGGGGGAGACTGT
>PUKU01000092.1 GCA_003550625.1 Candidatus Aenigmatarchaeota archaeon | reverse complement strand
TTCAAGGACATCTCATCACTTTCGGAAAGTGCAGCCAAGAAACTCAAGGAGATGAAGGGCCAGGCTCTCCATGCCGAGGAGGTCAAAGAAATGACAAAGAAGTTCTGCACCTACGAGATACTTGTTAACCATGCAAAACAGTCCGATATGATAATAGGTGACTACTTCCATATATTCCACCCTGGAGTCCGTGAAGCCTTTCTAACAAAGGCCGATAAATCACTCGAAGACAGTATACTTATCGTAGACGAGGCACACAACCTACCCTCCAGGACCAGGGGGCTTATGTCCCGTAGACTTAGCACATACCAACTTTCAATGGCACAAAAGGAGTCAGGCGAGTTCGGGTATCTGGAGGAGAGGAGGATCCTTGAGGACATAGAGGATATGCTTATCGAAATGGGAAAGGGTATAGATGGAAAGGAAGAAAAGATAACCAAGGAGGATCTCATCGACCGTATAAACGATGTGGATGACTATGGGACCCTTGTGGATAGAATGGATAGGGTTGCAAGAGATGTGTACGAAGAAGAGGACAGGAGCTACTGTTCATCGCTTAAGGAGTTCCTGGAGGCATGGAAAGGCAAGGACACAGGGTTTGTGCGATTTATAAGAAAAAACAGGTCGAGGAACAACAACGTTTACTATACCTGCCATTATGAATGTCTGGACCCCCAGCTTTCTACCAAGGAGGTCTTTGATGAGGTACATGGATCTGTACTTATGTCGGCCACCCTTACACCCATGCAGATGTACATTGATCTACTTGGACTTAACGAGGGTTCAACGAAGAAGAGATCATACAAGTCTCCGTTCCCCACAAAAAATAGAACCTACCTTGCCGTTGATTCAGTTACAACCAAGTACAAGGAGAGGGACGAAGAACAGTTCGAAAAGATAGGGTGGTTCCTTTCAAAGAGTCTGGAAAGCGTACCAGGAAACGCATCTGCCTTTTTCCCGTCCTACAGCCTCAGGGATAAGGTAAAGGACAGGATAAGAACCGACAAAAGGATTCTACTTGAGAAGAGAAACATGACCAAAGAGGAGAAGTCTGACCTTCTTGATATTTTCCGCAAACAGGATGGCTCAGTTCTTCTGGGTATATCCGGTGCATCGTTTTCCGAGGGCATAGACTTTCCAGGAAGATGTATGGACGCTGTTTTTATAGTAGGGCTGCCTCTTGGGGAACCGGACCTTGGAACACGGTCCCTTATAGACTTCTACGACCACAGGTTTGACAAGGGCTGGGACTATGCATATATCTACCCTGCCATGAAAAAGGCTCTCCAGGCCGCCGGAAGGTGTATAAGGACCAAGAAGGACAGGGGAGCCATGGTGTTCATGGACAAGAGGTACATGTGGAACAACTACAGAAAGATATTTCCACCTGAAGTAGATATAAAGAGAACGAAGGCCCCGTGGATACAACTCGATGAGTTTTTCTCGTAGTAAGGGGTTTCTTCTTACCGTTTAGTACGAGAGTGCCACAACCTTGAGTATATGGCGGCTTCTGGTCGAAGGATGGAAGTTCCAGATTACCTTAGCACTGCTTTTTTCTGTCACTGCGTTTACGAGTTCGGTGGCCTTCCAGTGGAGTCCGGGATCTCCTTCTACTATAAGAAGCAGGTTTTCGGCTTCGGACAGGTCTAGATTTATGTTTTTTATGATCTGACTCTCCTTTACGGTTGGGAATACCTGCAAGTATCTGGACTCGATGCCACCGGACAGTAGCTCCTTGATGTGATCCTGGCTTAGACTGAATCCGTTGTTTAGAAGTGCACCGAGATTCTTTCGCGCCGCAGGGTTTTCTATCTTCTGTAGAAGCTCATTGATCATCTTTCTCTCCTCGTATCACTTCGAGATAGCACAAAGATTTGTTGTCCTCGTTAAAAAGCTTTACGGCGGCGAAAGACTAATAAATTTATATAGACAGACCTAACCATACAGACCAGCAAAGATACTGAATGTGCAGTGGAGGATTTTATGACAAGAAAGGTAAAGGACTACGACATATCAGGCAAGGTTGATCTGAAGAAGCTCGTGGATCAGATGGAGGCTTCAGGTGGTTTTCAGGCAAAGAACATCGGGAGGGCGGCAGAGCTTGTTGAAGAGATGGTCGAGGACGGCAGTTCGGTTAACTTTCTATCATTTCCCGCATGCATAGTTTCGACGGGTACCAGAGGTCTTCTACGTGACCTTGTGAAGGAGAACATATTCGATGCGGTTGTGACAACCTGTGGTACTCTGGACCACGATGTTGCTCGTTACTTTGCGGACTACCACCACGGAAGTTTCGAGGCAGACGACAGAGAGCTCCATCAGGAAAAGACGCACCGACTTGGTAACATATTTATACCGCAGTCATCGTACGGTGAGGTTGTCGAAGAGAATGTACAGCCTCTTCTGGAGGAGATAAACAAGGAAAAGGACGAGATTGCTCCTTATGAGTTGGTCTGGGAGCTCGGGAAACGTATGGATGAAAGCACAGTATGCTACTGGGCCTGGAAGAATAAGATCCCGGTGTTTGTGCCAGGTATAACTGATGGCGCCGTAGGAACCCAGGTATGGATGTTTAGACAGGACCATGATTTCACAGTCGACGTCTGGAAGGACGAGGACATGATATCAGAGATAGTGTTCGATGCAGAGAGGACGTCTGGCCTTGTGGTGGGTGGAGGTATATCCAAACATCATCTGATCTGGTGGAATCAGTTCATAGGTGGTCTGGACAGGGCAGTTTACGTGACTACAGCCGCGGAATGGGACGGTTCGCTTTCTGGAGCTCGGCCCGAGGAGGCTATATCCTGGGGAAAGGTACAGGAAGAAGGAGCTACCGTGGAGGTAAATGGAGATGCAACGATAGCTCTTCCGCTGATACTTTCCCGAGTTATTTAAGCCTTTTCTTATTACCATATTAACATGGATTACGAGGTAACCGAGGACTTCCTGGACGACTGTGGTGCTCTTCTTGAGAAGTCGGCAACAGAAGGAAAGGAGGATTTTGGTTTCATTGAGGGCAGAGAGGATGGACAGAAGATTTTTCT
Organism: Candidatus Aenigmatarchaeota archaeon; assembly: GCA_003550625.1. Classification (GTDB taxonomy): domain Archaea; phylum Aenigmatarchaeota; class Aenigmatarchaeia; order PWEA01; family PWEA01; genus PWEA01. The sequence continues at coordinate 2,737 of PUKU01000092.1, read as the reverse complement.
TGAAGGTATATCCGAACCACCCGAGGATGCTGAAGGTAAAAAATACAGGAGAGGTTTCGGGGGTATAGTCTATTTCGAAGAGTTCGGTGATATATTCAGGGAACTGATCGAGGACGGTGATCGTATCATAGGTCACATTCATACACACTTCACCGACCAAGGTATGTCTTACACAGACGAGGATTTTTTCGGAAAGTACGATAAGCTGTATAAAAAAAGACCCGTATTTTCGATAGTTTCGCCCGATTCATTGGTTATAAGGTACGGAAATTCCAAGAGAGAGTTGGATGTGAGCGGTACCTTCTCCTTCAGTGATGACCTGAAGGACAAGCAGGAGATGTACCGTAACATAGGCGAAGCCTACAGTAATACACTGGATCCCACCAGCCTGGATGACATATACAAAAGAGGACTGGAAGCTGCAAAGAAGGACGACATGGAGAGGGTCAGGGCCATAGGCGAAGAAGCTAGGAGTATGGCCTATATGGCCTTATGGGACTGATTTAGATCCCTTCGCCGGCGTCACGTTTATATATTTTCCAGAGGAACTTTTAGTGTTGGTACCATGGATAATCTTAAGCTGCTGAAGATAGGAGGTTCTATAATAACCAAAAAGGGAAAGGATCAACCTTCGCCCGATATCGACGAGATGAGACGGGTTGCCAAGGAAATAAGGAAGGGGTTATCGGATACCCAGGGGCTTGTACTTATACACGGTGCCGGTAGTTACGGACATCCCATAGTCAAGAGAACTGGAATACACAAGGGCATCAAAACAGAAAAGGACAGGGTGCATTTTGCTGAGACACAGAGGTTACAGAACGAACTCAACTCCATATTTACCGAAATTCTCATAGACCAGGGTATACCTGCCTTTCCGCTACAGCCTTCTGCTTCTGCTATAATGAACGGAAGCCTCGAATACATGGACTGTGAGGTTGTTAAAGGACTTCTGGACGAGGGTCTTGTGCCCGTCTTATACGGTGTTCCTGCTTATGATAAGAAGAGCGGCTGTTCGATTCTTTCCGGTGACGAGATAATGCCGTACCTTGCAAACAAACTAGGTGTTGGTATGGTACTGCACGGCACGAACGTAGATGGCATATATACCTCGGATCCCAGAAAAGATCCCGATGCTGAGCTGATAGATGAGATAAGATCCATGGAAGAAGTCAAGGACAAGCTCAGTGGAAGTATGGATACCGATGTCACCGGAGGCATGTTGAACAAGGTGGAAAAGGTTTTGAATACAGGAGTCTCCGGGCGGATATTCGATGCTTCCAAGCCCGGTAATGTAGAAAAGGCTTTGAGAGATGAGGATGTTGGAACCTTTGTTCACGGTGTCTGAAAGGTTCTGAATTACTTATTATCTGAATCAGTCTAGCTTCCGTCTTTGTTTATCTGTTCATCTGTTTCTGTTGTGAAAGTTTAAAACAAACAGGGAATAATCTATCCATATGAAGTACCGGGAGCTGTGTGACTACTACAAACGATTGGAAGAGACAACGAAGAATCTGGAGATGAGGAACATAGTTGCAGAGCTGTTGAAAAAGGCTCCCATCGACGACCTGGAGCTAATAACACTTGCTTCCATGGGACGTGTATTTCCGGCTTCGGTGGACAAGGACATAGGAATCGCAGGAAAGCTCATGCAGAAAGTAATATCCAGGGCCTACGGGGCTAGCAAAAAGGAGGTTGTTGGGAAGTTCAAGGAGACGGGTGATCTGGGAAGGACCGCAGAGTATTTTTGTGAAAACAAGAGACAGAGAAGTCTGATGAAAAAGGAGCTTTCGGTTGATAAGGTTTTCAAAAACCTGAGAAGACTTCCGGAGACTACAGGAAAGGGTTCAGAGGAAAGAAAGGACAGACTGATAAGAGAGCTTCTGGTCTCTGCCGAACCAACCGAGGCTTGTTATATAGTGAGAACCACTCTTCAGGAAATGCGGATAGGGGTCGGAGAAGGAACCGTTAGGGATGCTATATCAAAGGCCTTCGATGTTCCAAAGGAGAAAGTCGAACAGGCCTTCTTCAAGCTCACTGACTACGGAAAAGTTGCCATGATAGCAAGAGAAGACGGCGAGGGAGGATTGGATAAGGTAGATATAGAAGTTGGAAGACCCCTCCGGATGATGCTTGCTGAAATATCCGATTCACTTGAAGATGCTTTGAACGCGTACGACAATCCTGCTGTTGAGGTAAAACTCGATGGTTTCAGAGGCCAGATACACAAAAATGGAAGGGAAATAAAGCTCTTTTCACGTAGACTGGAGGATAAAACGGATCAGTTCCCTGAAGTAACTGAGTGGGCCAGAGAGTGTCTGAAGCCAGAAAGATGTATAGTAGACTGTGAGATTGTTGCCGTGGACGACGACGGGAGACCCCTTGCCTTCCAGAATCTATCGAAAAGGATACAGAGAAAGTATGATATAAAGAGAATGGTAAAGAAGATACCTGTTCAGGTAAACTGTTTTGATCTTTTTTATGTCGACGGTGAGAGCTACATGGAGAGGAGCCTGAGGGATAGATGGAGCAAGCTCAAGGAAATAGTCAAGGAGAAGGAAGGGAGATTCGGCCTCGTGGATCATATAGAAACGGACGACATGGAAAAGGCAAACATGTTCTATCAGAAGGCTCTCGACCAGAATCAGGAAGGAGTTATGGTCAAAAATATGGATGCAGTCTATCAGCCAGGAAAAAGGGTTGGATACTGGAAGAAGGTCAAGGAGACAATGGAACC
>PUKU01000089.1 GCA_003550625.1 Candidatus Aenigmatarchaeota archaeon | reverse complement strand
AATCTAAAACATCTTGAGGAAATATTTCATTTAAATTAAAATTCTGTATTACATTATTTCTAATATCTTCTATTTCTTGTTCTTTTTGTTGAACTTTTTGTTGATATTCTGCTTCAGAATAACCAAATTTTCTACCCTGTTGATGCCAATCAGATTGCATCTCCTCAATGAATAAGACTTTCTTTCCATCAGGAGTAGTTCTATCTGTAGCTCTGATATGTAGAAAGAAATTATCATGAGGAAAATGAGATGTATTCTTAAAGACATTTGAATCTTCAGGTCTTGTAGGAACAGTGAAAACTAATTCTCTATAGTTTTGTCCCCCATCTAATTTAGCATCATCATGTCTAACTTGATCTCTTGTTAATTGATGCTCTTGAATCTCTATTTCATTTTGAGCTAGATAATTAATAATTTCTTCTTGAGTTACATTCTCCTTAGGGAGAGACTGGATATACTCTAATAATCCACTCTCTTTAAGTTCTGATTGTTTAAAGCTACCTTTCTTGACATAAGAATTAATCTTATCAGTCATATCCTTCTTGCTAGTAGATTTAGGAAGAGCTTTAGGAAAACCTAGTTCATTCTTCATCTTGGAATAGGTCCAATCCTGAACAGGTCTAGGAGCAAAAGCATATCTAGGATCTTCTTGTGGTCCTACCTCACTCTCTCTATTAACTATATCATCTTTGAGAGTAGCAGTATCTTTCTTAGCTACAGGAATTCCTAGTTCTCTAGCTCTCTGCCTAACCTCTTTAGCTGTCATATCATTTATGTCTTTAGTAGCTAAAGATTCTATCTGTACTCCATAATAAGGAGCTAGAGTTTTAAGGTCATTATGTTCCTTTAAGAAATCTAATTCATTTTGTTCTGACTTAACAAGACCTTCAGCTTTCTTTTTCTTATTAAGAAACCTAATTCTCTCAACTCTCTGATTAGCCATTTGCTCCACAGAGACCTCTTGTTGATCCCTCTGAGCTTTACTGAGGGTCTCCCTCATGGCAATAGCTTGAAGGGCATTCTCGGTCTGTGTAGGGGCATCCTCAGGCTTCCCTGTAACTTCCCTAGCTCTTTTAGGAGTGAGATCAGCGAATCTACCTTTAGCAAGCTGAGATCTAACATGAGGTTTATTAGCATATATAGCTAACATCTCTGTAATTTCAGATTCAGAGATTTGATTCTCAGCTTCCTTAATTCTAAGCTCATCAAATCTCTTCACTGCTGCATCATCAGACATCTTAAAAGCATCAGCAGATTGTTGTCTAATAGCTTTTAGTTTCTTATTAATAGGTCTAGCATCAGTTCTTTTGGTTTCTTTCTTTAAACCTCTAAGAATAGTTTCTTCTTCTTTAGTGAGTTCAGACTTACTCTCTAGAATATCCTGATAGACATTCATAAAACCTGGGTCATAAGCCAAGTCTGATTCTGAAAGGGTTTTAAAGAAAGCATCTTGGATATCTTGAGGTGTACCTGTACTTCTCATAGCACCAGCAACACCACCACCAAGACCTCCTAGAGGGACTGATACAGCACCAGCAGCTCCCAGTCTTTGTCTTCTTTCTTCATCTGAATAATTTAGATCTAATGCTAGTTCTTCTCCTGTTATTACTGCTGCTTCAGCAAGCATCTCTGTAGGAGACATTACAGCAGCACCAGCAGCTCCACCTGCAAAAACATTTCTAGCTCTAGAAGTAGTGTAGATAGGACCAGCAAATCTACCTGCTATAGCTGTAATAGCCATAGGAGCCATGATAGACCAACCACCAGCTTCAGTTCCATACCTTTGAGCTATAGGTTTAGCTGCTTCATGATCTACCCCCATCTCTATAAGATTTCCATAGAGATCAGCTTGATAGGAGGCTGCACCTGCTGCTGTACCTACAAGACCAGAACCAAATAGAGCAGAAGCTTTCTTTAATCCTACTTTACCTCCAAGGATAGTGCCCTTAGGTCCTACTAGAGAACCAGCTAATCCACCTATTGCTGTAGCTGCTGTAAGACCTAAGAATATAGGGAGAGTAGCAGGAGCTTGTTCTAACAAAGCTCTTCTTCCTTCAGGAGTAGTGAACCAATCTCTCATTCTCTCAGGAGTTTCATAATAGAAATCAATGGGGTCTCCTGCTACCTCTCTAGCTCTCTCAAGTCTCTCTTCTCTTTTGTCTTCATCCCCATACATAGCAAGCATACGAGGCCACATAGCTCTCATCTGATTCCAACCAGACATGAAAGTTTCTCTTAGCCCTGCTGGTTCTTCAGGATCAGGAGAATGGGAAGCTCTAATAATATTCTCAGCAGTGGAGATAAAGTCTTGCTTATCTAAATCTTCAAACTGAGGTTGAATATAATTCTCAAATAGGTTCTCAAGTCTTTGCTTTCTTTCATATTCATCTACATTAAACCATCTTTCATCTGTTTTGAAGTCTTGTATAGATCTCCCAAGATTACTATTTTCAATTTGAGAAATATCTGGCTCTCTCTCAGGAAGAGGTCTAATTCTCCTATCAGAAAATCTATCAACTAGAATACCTTCAGGTTCAGGAGCAGGAGCCTCCTCTGGTTGAGCAAACTCCCTTCCTTGTTCTCTGAGTTTATTCATGTGATCTAGAGATGCTCTAGGATATCTTTCTTGTAATTCATCATCAGACATTCCTTCATGCTGAGTATAGAAAGCCTTGGCAGCATCCCTTTCAGATCCCATAGTGATAGTTTCCTCTGCTTTAGAAATGAATTGTTCTTCTGATTCAAATTCTTTAGCAGTATCCTCTACTTGGTGGAATAAATTAGAAAGTCGTTGTCTCCTTTCATTTTCATCTATCTGTCTCCACCTAATATCACTTTGGATATCTCTAAATACTTGCTGTGTATTCATATTATTCCTTACCTAAATTTAATAGGCTAACAGGTTTAGTTTTTTGTTGATCTCTTTTATTTTCATAAAACTCTGTAATAACTTCTTCATTTTCTTCTGGATTATGAATATGAGGATAACGATTCTTAGACCATTGTTGAAAATCTCTAAGAAATTGTTCTGTATTATCATATATATTTGAAAACAATTTCCTCATCGTATCTCTTCTTTCTTTTTCAACCTCTCTAATAGTATTATTTATTTCAACCAAAGGTCTAACTATAGCTTCTCTAGTATCTGCTCCAGCTTCCCATTGTTCTCTAGCAGTAGAATGTTCAGGATCAGGAGTAAAAGGATCAGCAGCATCAGCATCAATTAACTTATCTCCTAACCATTCAAGGCTTTGAATAATTCTATTCACCTTCATCATATTATCATCTATATAACTATCTAACTTTTGCCTAATCTCATCATTCCTAGTAATATCCCCCTTACTTTCTTTTAACCAACTTTTAGCTTTATTAGATAGATTCAATTTATCTACATTAACTTTAATTGGGTTTTCTCCATCTGATCTTCTTAATGTGAGTTCCCAATCTCCTACTTTTTCTGAACCTCCAGTATCAACTTGTTGCTCTTCTTCTGGCATAGGAGGAGTAGGTTCTCCAGTTAGACCTGCTTGAGTTGCTACTGCATCAGAAGTTAAATCAAAAGAAGAACCTTCCTCCATTTCTCTTGTAGGAGTTTCATCCTCTCTAGTTTGCTGATCTCCTCTAGTTCTCCCTTCTTCTTGCTCTATTAAATCCTGTTCTAAATCATGCCTTAATATCTCTGCTATAGCATCAGCTTTCTGTTCTTCAACAGGAACATCTTTCTTCCAAAGAAACCAACCTTGTTCTTCAGTATCAAACTTAGCATTACCATGCTCCATAAGTTCTTCAGGAGTCATTTTCATTAGCTCATTAATTTCATGCCTTAAAGTCATTCTATCTACCTTTGTAGCATTCAATATCTCTTTAACAGCTAAATTAAGTTGTTGTTGATTTTCAAGAGGAACAAAATGAGCTTCAAATATAGGAGCTGTTACCTCTTCAACTTCTTTCATATCATATCTAGGTGCAGTAGCATCTTGGTGTATTCTCTGTAATCTTTCTTGAGTTTTTGCTAGTGTTTCATCAGTTAAAGCTCTTGTTCTTTCCAAATCAACTATTTCTTGCCATTCCCCTATAGTCCTAAAATGTTCTTGAACAGTAGAAATAAGTTCATTATCAACTATTTCATTAGGATCATTCCAATGTTGAGGAGGACGAGAATAATATTTTCTATGTACTTGTCCAGTTTCAGGATCAGGTGCTACAGCACTATAAATTCTTTGACCTGTATCTGGATGTGTTAATACTTCTAGATTCTCTGTTAAAGCTTCTGCCATCATTTGAGTTTGAGCTGCTGCATTAGCTCTATTCTCTGCATGATATTCCTCTGGGTTTTGATGTGTCCTAGCTAGCTCATTTATAGTTCTAGAAAGAAATTGGTCATCATTAATATTTCCTATTACACCTGTTTCATCAGTGTATTGGTTAGTGATAATAACATTTCCTTCTTCATCTACTTCAGCTACTTTTCCATCTCTATAATTTTTATTATAAATATGTAATAGTTTACCAACAGCAGCGTCTCTATCTCCCATCTTTAACATCTGTTGAGTTTCTTGAAGAAGACCTAGACTTTCTAATCTTTTTCGTTCATTATTTTCTGCTTTAAATTGTCTAATATTTCTAGAAGCATCTACCTTAGCTGCTTGCTGATTTAGAAATCTTTTAGTGAGTTCCATTTGAGCATGAGGACTATATTTTTCTAAATCTATAACATCCCCAACTGAAACTTCCCACCATTCTGGACCCTTTTCTTTCCCTATAATAGCTTCAATAGTTATATCATCTTCAGGACGAAGGGTAGCTTGAGATACACCCCCTAGCTCTTCTTGAGTGAGACCTCTTCTCTCAACAGGACTGAAGAAGCTCTGCATTTCAGCCATACCTTCAGCTACTTCATCTTGAATCTCAAAATCTCGTAATTGTCTATCTCTTAATTTTTGCTGAAAAGCTCTATCTTCCTGTCTCTCTTGTTGTTTTTGAAACTGATCCACCCCCTGCATAACCATATTGGCAAGACCCATAACATTTGCAGCAGCAGGATCAGGTGCTTGTAATCCTCTCATATTATTTCTCCTTTTAACTTAATAGATAACCCCCAAGACCTATAACAGCTCCACCAATAGCTCCGGCAGCAGTCCCGACTCCGGGTATAATTGATCCAGCCTGCGCCCCTGCTATTGCCATAGACCCTCCACTCATTAAGGCTCCACCAGCAGTTTTGCCTGGAGCCTCCTGATGAAACTGTTTTCTATCAAAAGCACTGGCTATATTTCCTGCTTGCCCCATCCACTGTTGTGCCCTGGATGAATGGTCAAATCCCAATCCTCTTTGCTGCATCATAATTAAAAACCTCCTAGGCCACGAGCAGCGATTTGTCCTGCCTGGCCCCATCTCTGATAATTTACATCATCTGCTGCTCTTCTAGCCTGCTGTTGAGCGAGAGCAGAAGTTCTGGCTTGATCCATACCTAGCCCTCTTGCTTGATGAGCATACATTCCAGATGAAGGATCAACTCCCATCCTACCTGCTTGTCTAGAGAGACCTGCCTGAGCATCTCTGTATTGACTAGCTACATCTGTAGCAGCCCTTCCTGCCCATTGGTCAGCATCTACTCCAGTTCTCATTCTATCCATGTAGTGATGAGCAAACTTCTCAGCTTCAGGGATTAACCCCTGCATAGCTTGCATAGATTGTTCTTGTATATCTGTCTGAAGAGGGAGGAGTCTTTGCTGTGATGCTATCATATCCTGTTCAAGTCCAAGTTGACTCCCAGGACCACCAAGCTCTCCCACCTGTCTCTGTTCTAAATCAGACAAGGCCCAAGTT
>PUKU01000035.1 GCA_003550625.1 Candidatus Aenigmatarchaeota archaeon | reverse complement strand
CTTTATAACAAACAAGGTTAACAGTTACTACACCGAAGTAAGAAAATACTTAAGTGTGTGGGTAGTATAAATAAAAGGTGATAATTATGGTTGCATCAGAAGAAGTACTCGATCAACTCAAGACGCTTGGATTAAACTCATATCAGAGAAAGCTGTGGACTGCACTTCTTTCCAATGGAACATGCACGGCAGGTGAACTTTCCGATATATCCGATGTTCCGAGGAGTAGGACCTACGATGTTCTCGAGAGTCTGGAGGATCTCGGTCTTGTAAGAATACAAACGGGCAAGCCTATGAAGTATACGCCTGTAGAACCGGAAGAAGCTCTGGAAAGGCTGAAGAAAAAGCACGAAGAGAAGTTCGAGGAGATGAAGAACAAGATAGATAGACTTAAAGATAACAAGACGTTCAGCGAGCTTGACAGGCTCTACAGGGAAGGTGTTGAATCCACCGATCCCGGAGAGATTTCCGGTGCTCTGAGAGGTAGGAACCAACTTATGCAGCAGATGGAGACTATGTTCAGGAACTCCCAGGAAAGAATACATCTCATGACCTCCGAGGATGGTCTAAAAGAGATTTACAACAGCCACATAAACCATCTCAGGGATGCAAGCGAGAGGGGCGTGGACGTAAAGATAGCTGCTCCTCACAGCAAGGAGTCCAGTGATATACTTGAAAAAATATCCGAGTTTGCTGAAGTAAGAAGAATCCCAGAGAATCAAAGTTCAATAGGAAGGTTTTCTATTGTTGATGGCAACGAGTTTACGTTTGCACTGACACATGATAAAGAAGTAGACCCAACACAGGATGTCTCATTCTGGTCAAAAAGTAACCACGCAGCAGGCGATTTCCTGGAGCCTATATTCCAGAACTACTGGGAAAAGCTAAAGAAGAAGGAGTAGAAGAAAGTTTCTAACTTGCTATTGCGTAAAGACTGGGTATATTGATCTCCGTTAATCTTGTGGCATGGTCCAAGTCTATACTACTTTCAGATCCCAGGAGAAGTTCGATAAGTCCTGCTTCTTTTCTATACTCCTTGAAGTTTATATCGTCTTCCAGATATTCTTCAAATAATTTTCTTGCTTCGTTAATTCCGCCCCAATGGTCTACAAGCCCCTTTTCTAGGGCATCCTCGCCTATAATTATGTGACCTCTTCCAATCTCTCCCATCTCTTCTTCGGTTAGATTTCTGTTTATGGCGACAGATTGGGTGAAGTCTCCGTGTGTCTTACTTAGTATATTATCAAACAGTTCCCTTTCTTCATCGGTAAGATCTCTGTATGGCGATCCCATGTCCTTGAGATCTCCTTCTACTAGTCTTATATACTCTATCCCTTCCTCCTCCATCATCTGGGAGTATTCGAGGTAGGATGCACCTACACCTATGCTTCCGGTTATCGTTAGAGGATCGGATATTATCTTATCACATGCAGATGCAGCCCAGTAGGCCCCAGAAGTCGCCTGGTCCTGTAGCTGGCATACAGTGAACTCATCCACGTTTCCAATTACATTCTCTAACTGCCTTGAAGCAACCACGGTTCCTCCTGGCGAGTTAATTTGGAAAAGAAATGCCTTGGCACCTTCTGCTCTGGCTGTATCGATGTTTTCCTGAACTGCAGTTGGAGATGCCTCGACAGTATCTGCAAATATTCCTCCCCGTATAGGTATAACAGCTACCTCATTTCCATCCACGGGCCAGAATGCAAAAACCATTAGTACTATGAAAAAAACACCCAGTCCTGCTAGAACTGTTTTTGTAAGTTCCTTCTTATCCATAGAACATCATTACTCTTTCGTTGTTAATAAATATCCGGACAGAGTTTTATCTTCTTTCTCTGATTCTTTGCTTGACCTCCTCTACAAACTTCTCGGGATCCACGCCGTACTCTATGTCATCCTTCCAAATTCTACGGACTGCCAGCTCTCCGCTTTCCTCCTCTTTGTCACCTATTACTACAATATACGGAACTCTCTCTATTTCTGCCTCCCTGACCTTTTCACTGAGAGTGGTGGAATCGAAGTTTCTGTCCGATCTAATTCCTTCCTCCTCCAACATTTCGAATATTTCTTCGGATCGGGGTATGTTTCTGTCCGTTATGCTGAGTACACGCACTTGAACAGGTGCCATCCACGTGGGAAGATTTCCATCTGTGTGCTCTAGAATTATACCCATGAACCTTTCAAGTGAACCAAGTATTGCCCTGTGGATAAGGATGGGTCTGTGTTCTTTGTTGTCCTTTCCTACGTATGTCAGGTCAAACCTTTCCGGCATCGAAAAGTCAAGCTGTATCGTTCCGCACTGCCATTTTCTACCAAGAGAATCTTCTATGTGGAAGTCTATCTTTGGTCCGTAAAAGGCACCATCACCTTCGTTTAACTCATAATCCACTCCACTTTCTTCGAGTACCTCCTTTAAAATTTCTTCCGATTTATCCCATATTTCATCGCTGCCTATCCTTTCTTCTGGCCTGGTCGAGAGCTCCACGGAGTATCCAAGATCAAATGTGCTGTATATCTCATCCGTTAGATCTATGACACCTTCTATCTCTGACTTGAGCTGGTCCTCCTTACAGTATATGTGGGCATCATCCTGTGTAAAGCAGTTAACACGGAATAACCCCGAGAGTACACCGGATAGTTCTTCCCTGTATACTGTACCAAGTTCACCGAACCGCAGCGGTAGTTCTCTGTAGGACCGGGACTTTGATTTGTAGACAAGTATACCACCCGGGCAGTTCATTGGTTTCAGAGCCATGTCCCTGTCTTCGTACTCCGTTGGGAACATGTTGTCTCTGTATTTTTCCCAGTGTCCGGATATTTTCCATAGTTTCTCGTCGAGTACCATTGGGGTTGATATTTCTTTGTATCCAGCTTTTCTGTGCATGTCCCTCCAGAAACTCTTGAGTTCATCAAGTATCCTCATGCCGTTCTCATGCCAGAATACCATACCAGGGGCGGCACTGTAAAATGAGAAAAGGTTCATCTTCTGGCCAATTATCCTATGGTCGTTCTCCTTGAGATCCTTTCTATCAAGTTTGGTCTTTGATATCTGATCCAGGAGTCTCTTGGGATCTATCTTTTCGTCTACCTCCTCTTCACCCTCAGGTCTTATCTCCCTGCTGAGTTCTGATAGTGGGTGACCCTTGACATGTATTTCAAACTCCTTGTACCAGCCAAATGGTGATCTTATTACCTCATAGTCGTTTTTGAGTTTGTCCTCCAGAAGTTTTTGGCTTTCCATGGCCTTTCCGATATCCCCAGGCTCGGATGTGAGGTGTACCCATGGATATACGACAATTCTTTCTACATTGATCTGTTCTGCCACATCCCTTATCTCCTCGTCGGCCCTTTCTATAACATGTGACATATCTCTTTCATCGCCGGCTTCGAAAGCATTGAATACTACCAAGCACTCTTCTATCCTTCTGGGCTCTTTGTCGCAGTCTTCGGCGCTATCCACGGCCTTTTTATGTGGCTGGAACTCCAGATGGCTTGAATGTAACAGTAAAAGCTTCATGGAATCAACTCGCTATAGTGAGCCTTTGGTAGGTTTAAATTTCTTTCGGAACTCCTGTAGCTAGAACAGATCTTCTCAGAATGTAAAATGTCCACCGGACTGTCGCCTCATTTCAAAACACTCCTTGAATACGTTATCGGTATGTGATTAAATATGTTTTAGTCCCTTGTGCCTATGTGATGTTTTCCATCTCCTTGTTTTTTCTGTCCAGGTATGTGTATATGAACGGCAGGTTGTAGAGCATGTAGTAGATGAAGGCAGATGTCCATGCATCTATGGGTCCACGTGGACCTGCGACCTGGAATAGTATAGTCTGACCGGGCAAGCTAAGTGGTGAAAAAAGCCAGGAAGCATAGAGGGCTGCAAGTAGACCAAAGAGCCCGGAGGAGACACCCTGAGTTGGCAGTATTTTTCCATCTGTTTCTGCGATTTCCTTTAGTATAAAGACCGATATGCTACCTGCGGCTACGCCTGCTAGTCCTGATAGAAAGTAGTAGTATCCTATTCCTTCAAGTCCAAATGATACTGCCACTAAGCTGTAACCCTGTGTTAGCAAGGGCAGGGCTACCATGACCTGTACAACAGCCACTACAAGAATAGGATAAAACCGTGATTTCACTTTACCACAATGTTTTACTAAGTTTTCTGGAATTTTAAAAGTACCGTGCCTTTTTGGTGAGGCTTGGGCTACTCGCTGTTTAGGTAAACCGCCTTATCTTTGAACTTTCTTGGTGCATCCTTCAGTAGCCTTATCTTGAGTTCGTGTGGTAGTATGGTATAGTTCTGGAGGTTGTCCACTTTTACAAACCTTGCATCCAGAGGGATACTTTCATCACCTTCTTTCTCAGTTTCCCCGTTCTGCTTAACGGTTCCGCCTTCGTAATCACAGAGAAAGAAAAACTCCATGTGATGTTTGGTTCCACCGAAGAAGTCGTTGTAGTATATTATGCGGTTGACATCGACCTGGGCATTGGTCTCCTCCTTGACCTTTCTCTTAACAGCCTCGTGTATGCTTTCACCTGCCTCCACAGCTCCACCCGGTGGTACCCAGTATGACATATTACCCTGTTCATGTTTTACAAGGAGTATGGAGCTACGGTTCTGTACTATTGCTGCAACCCTGGGTATAAGTTCCATGTTTTAAACAGCACGTCTTTAAGTTAAATATTTTTAAGCCTTCCCGTTCAGTTTGTTACGGGTAGCCCGGTAGTCTAGCCACCTTTTTGTTCGTTGTTGCTCACGAAAAACGTGGGCGAAAAAAGGACAGGTGGGGCAATGGTCAAGGATGTCGGGCTTTGGACATCTGTTCAAAGCGTTGAGCTCATGGCGATGAAAGAAACCCGGCGACCCAGGTTCGAAAGACCCTTTGGAAAAAGCGTCCATGGAAAGGACGCGGGTCAGAAAATCCTGGCCGGGCTACCAATATTCCTAAACCAGGGTAGTTATAAAGAACGCAAGTTTAACTGTTGTCATGAAAAAGGTTTACAGCTATATTCCGGTTGCCGTGGTCAGTTTGGTCGGTTGGATCTTTATTTCGTACGTCATAGAAGGCGATTTCGATCCCCTAAGTACCTTTCTTTTTGCAGTTGCGTTTACAGTGACCTGGGTAGTTCTGGACTATTTTAATTTTTTTGACGGTTTCCGGTGACTACAAGGTTAGATTTATAAGCCTCAGGTACGAACTTCAAAACATGCCAGAGAAAATGTCAGAGAAAGACCACGAAGAGGATCTATTGAAGGATGTAAGTAAGATGTTTGCTAAAAGAAAGGCAATAGCTGGCGTTTTCCTTATTCTTGCCGCAACCTTCGGTGTTCTGGCTTTCACAGAGATACCCGGAGATATCACAGGTTACTACATCTTTGGAGAGCCTGAAACAGACGACGTGGAGATCGTTGCAGAAGAACTTGCAAAGGACATGAACAGGACGGTTCATGGTGAAAGAGAGGGTGTTTTGGAGTACGACATAGGGACTGCAGTCGAGAGAAAACTTGAAGAGGGATACTCCGAGGAGGAAGTTTCAATGGCACTGGAGATACTCGGAGAGGATCCAGAACTGGTTCATTTGAATTAGGAGTATTTTTTGAACCCACTTCTTTAACTTTTTAAAACTTCGGAACTCAGATAGTTCCATGGATCTGAACAGCATAAAGGAATGGTTTCAGTGCGGTAGCTGGGTGGATATACTGGAGAAAATCTCATACCTGGTTATATTTATCGCAGCTGTGATGGTCGTTGTTGGGCTTGGAATAGGAACTGTATACCCCGGATTTTTTGTCCTGGTTGCAATAGCTGGTTCGTTCCTTGTCCTCCTGGGAATAGTTTTATATATCTTGTCCGAACTATTAAGGACCTTGGGAAGGTGACGATATGGCACGAATGTATTCAAGAAAACATGGCAAGTCTGGTTCGACAAGACCTCACAGG
>PUKU01000100.1 GCA_003550625.1 Candidatus Aenigmatarchaeota archaeon | reverse complement strand
TTCATCATCCCTCCAGCCACAACTGAAACAGTGTGATATGTAGCCGAACTTACCAAAGTTATCCTGTACTTCCCTTGCTCCTTCTACAACCTCTCCGACTATACGGGCATAATGTTCTTTAAAGTAACATAGTCTGGGGTAAAAAGTCTTCTTGTACCGACCAAGACTTTCGATAGTTGCGGAAACTAGTATCCTCAGGCCCAGTTCCTTGTTGTAGTCAGTGTTCATGCTTTTTCTTCCGTATCTACGTCTAGATACCCTTGGATAGGTTCCGAAGAATGAGGACGTATCTGTTGCTGTTATACCAAGAAAACCACGCCTTCTTATAGAACTGGCTGCTGCGTCCAGAAACCCTGCCGGTGATCCGAAAGGATCCAGGTCTATGAAGTCGAAATCTTCATTTCTAAGTAAAACTGCGGCATCCTGGTTTCTTACTTCACAGTCTAGGCCGTTTTTATCGAGGTTTTCCTTGATCAGGTTCGCAGCCTGTTCGTTTGCATCGTTCAACCAGACCTCTGGAACTCCCGCCTCTTCCTTGTACCTTATGCCACGTATTCCCGATGCAGAAAGAGCGTCACATAGCTTATCCGGTCCTACAACAGATGCGACGGCTACCGAAAGGCTCCGGTCGAACTTCATCTTCGGGTTGTAGAAGACGTCTTTATCGTATATTCTACCCTCGGGAACTTCTATCCCAACCTTTCCTTCCTTTATTTTTTCCATGGAAGTTAGATTCTATCACAGACTTAAAAGGGTTTCACCGGGAAAATAATAAGTATCTGATAAGGCAAGAATAACCGTGGTATTGTGGGATACAGAATAAGGACTATGTTACTTTTGGTAGTACTGACCCTTCTACTTCTGGGTGCAGGTTGGTTGGTAGGCCTGTGGATGGGAATACCTCCCTTCGCTTCGATAACGGGAGCTTTCATACTTGCGATGCTTTTGAACTTCACAGTCTACTGGAACTCTCATAAGTGGGTGCTGAAACTACATAACGCGAAGATAGTAAGCAAGAAGGAAGAGCCCCAGCTTCATTCAATGGTCGAGAGACTGGCTGAAAACGCAGAGCTCCCTAGGCCGAGAATAGCGATAACGGATGACGATAGACCTAATGCCTTTGCTACAGGTAGGAACCCGCAGAACGCCGTGGTTGCGGTGACAAAGGGTCTTATAGGGAATATGCCTGAAGACGAGATAGAGGCGATCCTTGGACATGAACTGGCCCATATAAAGAACCGCGATATGCTGGTGAATACAATGGCAGCTATGATCGCCGGAGCTATAGCCTATCTCGGGATGGCCGGCCGGTTTTCCATGCTCTTCGGAAGGAGGAGAGGTAAGGGTGGTCTCCTTGCAATTCTGGCTTTGATCCTTCTACCGATAGCTGCAGCAATAGTTAGAATGTCGATAAGCAGGAAAAGGGAGTACGGGGCTGATGAAGAAGGAGCCGAAATTTCCGGTAATCCTGCGGCTCTGGCCAACGCTTTGGAAAGGATCCAGGAAATAACCGAGAGAAAGTCTAAGACTCAACGAAGGAGGGGAAGTAGAAAGGGAAATCCGGCTACTTCCCATATGTACATCTACAACCAGCTTTCAGGAGGCGGTATCACAAAGCTCTTTTCCACACATCCACCTGTAAAGGATAGGGTGCAACGTCTGAGAAATATGGCTTCGTAGGAATCAGTCGTGGTATTTTATACTCTTGCTGGTATTTGTTGACCCGCAGTCACATTCGACCTTTTCTCCAGCTTCCGGATCCAGGGGCCCTTCAAACTCCCGCAAACAACTACCGCAGCTGTATCTACCTTCCCCTCGGATATATCTCCGATGGTATTCGTCATTCTTTTTTTCCATGGAAGACAAACTACTTTAAAAATATTTAAGCCTTGGAACAGTTCGTGGCTTACAGAGAACGTCTGCAGAGACTTCTACTCCATTTTTCTTCATCAAGTCTTTCAATGATGTGTTCCGGAACAGTATACTGTTTGGTGCAGCATGATGGGGTGATCTGGTTCCTATATTCATCAAATTTTTCGACCAAGCATCTTACTTTCTCTTCAGTTTCTTCGATGTCGAAGTCACTCTCAAAGTAGTTTATCTCTACGTCCCCTCTTTCCCCGACCGATCCTTCTACACAGATTTCACCACTGTCTTCTACCAGTTTAATGAGTGCACTGTACCTTTCATGGGGTTCTTCCCTGTCGTATATTATACTGGAACCATCAAGCTCTATCTCATTTCTTCTGGCATAGTTTGCAAGAGCATCTGCAGCGTTGAAAAATCCTCTTTTGAGTTTTTCATTAATTTCTTCCATATCTATCAGCCTCTACTTCGGTGTTAATTTTTAAATATCTCGAGAACTGCGGTTTTAATTCCTTCCGATAACTTCCTTCCCGTCCATATACGGTCTCAGAACCTCAGGTATCTTGACAGTTCCATCTTTCTGCTGGTTCTGCTCGACTATAGCTATCATGGTTCTGCTGGTTGCCAGGGCTGTGTTGTTGAGTGTATGTACGTATCCCTTCGGTGGTTTACCTTCTCCTTCCCTGTACTTTATCCCGAGGTTTCTGGCCTGGTAGTCCAGGCAGTTGGAGTTTGACCCCGTCTCGTGGAACTTTCCATCAGCCATCCAGCACTCCGTGTCGTACAGCTTGGCGGCCTTGTCGCTTATATCACCTGTACAGGCCTTGACAACTCTGTAGTGTAGACCAAGCTTCTGGTACAGATCCTCTGCGTTCGCCTGAAGCTCATCGAAGTAGTCCCATGACTCTTCGGGTTTACAGAACACGAACTGCTCTACTTTGTTGAACTGGTGCATCCGGTACAGGCCACGTGAGTACTTTCCGTGTCCGCCACCCTCCCTTCGGAAACATGGAGAAACGGCACATATTTTGACAGGAAGCTCGTCCTCTAAGAAGGTCTCTTCCTTGAACATCCCACCTATAGGGTATTCGGATGTGGGTATCAACCAGAGATCCTTGTCCTCCACTTTGTAAGACTCCTCACCCGTTCCGTCCACGGCTCCTGATATACCCTCGTAAACTTCCGTGTTTACAAGGTAGGGTGGTTCGACTATTATGTAACCCTTATCTTTCAGAAGGTCCAGGGCAAACCGTTGTAGCGCCAGATCAAGCTCGACAAGTTCTCCTTTAAGAAAATAAAAATCCGATCCAGCTACCTTGGAACCTCTTTCTACATCCAGTAGGCCTTTGTCCTCGAGTATTTCCGTGTGAATCTTTGGTTCGAAGTTGAACTCCGGTTCTTCACCCCACCTCCTTATCTCGACGTTGTCCTCCTCTCCCTCACCCTCCGGAACCTCCTCATCCAGTATGTTCGGTATATTTTTGAGGAGATCGTCTCTTTCATCCTTAAGCTCGTCCACACTTTCTTCCAGTCCCTCCAGCTCCTCCTTCACACTTTTCATTTCATTTATCTCTTTCTTGGCGTCCTTACCCTCCTGTTTCAGCTCGGAGATCTTCTCTGTCATCTTGTTTCTCTTATGCCGCAGATCCTCCATCCTCTGAAGCTTTTCCCTCCACTTCTTATCCTTTTCAAGAACTTTATCGATGATGTCCTCCGTCCTTCCTCTTCTTCTCACTGACTCCTTGACTTTCTCAGGACTTTTCCGCAGAAGTTCCATGTCCAGCATAGGTAAAGATTGGTGGTTGTGATTTTTAAAGGTCAATGAGTTTATATGTAAAGCTCCCATCTTTCGGGGACATCTATCTTATTGACTGGAATAAACTTTTTGTTGTTTCTTACCGTGTATTTTTTGTGTAAGCAGAAAGGTGAAAAACTTGGATAGTACTTTATGACGTGGTTTCTGTCCTTACACATCTTTTCCAGGGCACCCATCTCAATCTTACCACCTAAAAAGTCATCCCTTCCGACGTCCTTTATGAGCTGAGGACTGAAGTAGTCTGGAACTTTCTCCCATGAAAAAAGAAGATATCCCTCGCTTTTATCTCCTCCTCTCCCGGTTCCGTTGTTTATACTCTCAATCCTCTTCTTTCTGGATGTTCCAGAGCCGCCGTGGATATCCCAGCATTCGTTCATATATTTTTCAAGTTCTTCGTCTATGCAGTCGTAGAAACCACCGGAGCCTTTCCTGAGAAGCTTACCGAACTTTTTAGGAAAGTACGGTAGTGTCTTCGATGCAAGAACTGCTGTGTTAGCATCACATTTCCATTTGTTTTTTTCACTGGTCACTATACCCAGTTTTTTTCTTTCTTTTCTTATCTCACCCGATTCCAGTACATTATTATAACTTCGCTTGAGTTTATCTTCCAAGCTCTCAAGGAACTCTATGGAACTGTCGGTCAGATCTCTAAGAGAGGCATCGTATCCATACTTCTCGTGGAAATAAGGCGTTTCCTTAAAAACGCTGAGGCTCATGTTATCCATTCAATATAATGTAGACAAAGAAATATGTATTTTCTCCCTGTGTACAAGATACTTAAGTTTTGCAGTTCAGTTTTGACTGTGATAAAGGAGCGGATGTGGATCTGATGTATTCCGGACTGAATAAAATAAGGGAACCCATGGAGAAGGTCTTGGACAAACTTCAGGACGATGAATTTGTATCGAAAATAGGGTTAAAGCCTGCTGGACTGCAAGATGAAGTTAGAACGACGGTTGAAAACCTTGAGGTCTGGGCTGGGGATCATCTCTTCGATGACAGACCTGGATACTTTGACATCGAGGAAAAGGATGGTCGTTTCATCAGGGCATATTTTCAAGAGGGCTTGATAAACGAAGACTACGACTTTATCCCTGAGCTCTATGAAGAATTTCCCAGAAAGCTTGAGGGGGAAAGAGAGGAGTATATAGAAAGGGTTAATGAATACAGGGAAGAAAGGAATCTTGCTCCATTTTTGATGGATAGTTCTGGAAAAGTGTCATGCAAGGAATAACATTCCTTTCCTGTAAAAAGTTATTTAAATAGAAAGGATAAACACCTAAAGGTGAGAAGATGGTTACGCTTAATGATGTTCACAGGTTTTCTGTGGAGGAAGGTATAAAGGAGGATCCAAGAGACGAGGAAAAGATAGAGGAGGAACTCAAGAAGAGAAAGGAGAACTACGAAGAGATGGAAGGAAAGGAAAAGGAACACTACGACAAGGACCGTCTGGAAAACCCCTTCGACGATTCCAAGGTAATATATGGAGGAGACAGGGAGGTAAAAAAGCTGGTAGTGGGTATAGATATTGAGACACAGGATCTTATTCTTATAGACAGACTTAACGAGAAGGGAGAGGGTATAGATGCAGCCTTTGGACATCATCCCGAAGGAAGGGCACTGGCAAATCTACATAGTGTCATGGGACTTCAGGTTGATACACTTGAACAGGCTGGAATACCAGTTTCACAGGCAGAGGGAATTGTTAGACCTAGGGCCGATGAAGTAAAGAAGGGAGTACATGCCTCCAATCACCCACGAGCACCGAGGACAGCAGAGCTTCTTGACATACCATTCATGACCTTACACACGGTATGTGACAACCATGCATACCGGTTTATGAAGGATCACTTGAAAAAGAAGGACCCGGAGACGCTCGGAGACGTTGTCGATGCAATACTAGAGGTGCCTGAGTATGAGTGGTCACTGGAGTACGACATGGGTCCTGAGATATTCACAGGAAGCAAGGAAAATAGGGCTGGGAAGATTGAGGTTCTGGGCTTTACAGGTGGGACATCTTTGAAGGAAGATCTTATAGACAAGATGGTCGGTTCCGGTATAGACACCTTGGTCGTTATGCATGCACCTAAAAAACAGATAGAAAAGGCAAAGGAAGAAAATATAAATATAATATCAGCAGGTCACATGCCTTCTGATTCGTTGGGTATAAACCTTCTTCTGGACAAGGCCGAAGAAAAGTTTAATCTGGAAATATTCGAACTTTCTGGGTTTAAAAGGATAGAAAGATAGTCTGAAGCTTGGTTGGTGTTTTGATATGTCATCTT
>PUKU01000061.1 GCA_003550625.1 Candidatus Aenigmatarchaeota archaeon | reverse complement strand
TGATGGTGAGATAATGTGCATAAGAGCAATGAGAGCACCCAACCACAGGTATAATGCTGCCGAGGACGCGAACTGCGTATGCCCGAGTGGTTGGGAGATAGTCCTGGACAAGAACGACAACCACTATGGTATGTGTTACAGGGAAATTGACGAGGAAGACTACTACTATACATGCCAGTACAGCATACATGTAGAGCAGCCCGACTTCGTCTAGCCCCGTTGTCTTAAAATGATTTAAATCTGGGAGTTTATCTTGAAAACAATGCTCTGTGAAAGAAAGGGTATAGGAGTCAAGGAAGCGATGCTTCTCATACTACTACTTGCTGTTCTTCTCTTCACTACAACGGTCATGGGCAGCGTATTCATGGCAATGTTAGGAATGGGAGGAGGTACCCAGTTTAGCTTCACGATGTCCGAACTAGCCGCAGCCTACACAACATCCCATTCTTTCCAGGAAAACACAGAAATTGTTGAAGGAATACCAATGCAGTGCAACGAAATAATTTTCAGGAACAACACCATAAAGGGCGAGTTAGGTAGAGGAGAATTTTACTTCACATCACAAACATCATCGCCCGAACACAGCTACTTCTCTGTGGAATGCGGTTTCATGGTCGATGTGAGGTTCGAGGACGGTAAAATATCACTGGAAGATGATCTCTGATGTTTTTCAAAAGCAAGAAGGGAGACGGAAAGATGATAATGAAACTCGTTTATTTCATGATATCCCTTCTGTATCTCTATGCTTTCTACTCTGTCTTTATCACAGGAGCAACCGTGGATATTGAAGGAATCGAACAAACCCAGGGTGGACTACATGCATCTGCTGCCTTCGCAAGAATTATTTCATCACCGGAATGTCTTTCCACAGGAGAAGCCGGTGTTCTGGATGAAAACAAGCTTAGCAACATGAATGGAGAAAACTTAGTCGAATGTGCCTTCAATCCGTCGATATGGAAGTATGTGAAGGTGGAGAACCTGGAAACCGGTCAAACTTACGAAATAGGTGAAGAAGGAGCGAAGCTATATCCTGAAATAGAAGAGGAAGCACTCACAAGACGCCGTGATTCCTTTGAACCAGACTTCCCATTAGAAACAGAATACCCTGTAAATCCAGGGAGCCAGGACTTCGAATACAGCTCTGCTGTCGGAAGAAATGATATAGAAGAAGATCAGTATGAAGTAATAAACTACATGAGAGGTGAATTCTTATTTACAGACGACGTAGGAGGAAGGGGTCGAAGGATATATGTTGACTACGAAAGAGGTGATATTACCTTCGACTACAGTTCGAAGGTGAACATAAAAAACAGCAACGGAGAACTTGAGCTAGGTAAGATAACAGTCCACACAAGACATGCCAAGGACCCCGTTGTACAGATGTCGCAGCACGCTTACTTCGTTCGTGAAGAAGGTGGTGAGCACAGGTTCAACATAACAAACCCCTTGGAGGATGGCTATGAAATTGAGGGTACAGGAAACCGTATAATAGACGAGGGCGGAAACCAAATGTGGTTGAGAGATCTTGAACTATACGGCAGTTCGTTTGAAATAAGCGGTGGGTCCTCGACAGAGGTTATATTTGAAAAGGAAGATGAACATACCGTTTCGTACATGCCAATGGACTGATAAAATGATCGAAATTATAGATAAAAGAGGGAGTTTTACTATGCTTATAGCAATCCTCGTATTCACTGCGATGTTCCTGCTCACTTTATTTTTAGTAGGACCTTTTGTAGGAGGCGCCGAGCTTGAGATGGACATATTAAGCCAACAACCAGCGACCTTCACAGTAGAAAAAAATATACTCATGAGAACAAACGAAACTAAAAATAACCTCATGGTATACGCATCAGAAAGGGGTAAGGAAGACAGTATAAGGAATACGATAGATAACGTTTTTGGTGAAAGGGTTATACTTTACGAATTCGAAGACAACGGCGACATCGAAACTGTAATATTTGACGATAAATCAACACACGGTCCGGGAACCGATAGATACGACGAGATACTGAAAGAAGGTATCATGGGAACCCCCAGACCTGTACTACTTCCAGAAGAGAAAATGGGTGCAACCTACCAAATTATAGTGGATCCGGATGAAGTAGAGGAGGAAATGCTGGAAAGCCTTACGTTTTGATACAATGGACATGTTAAAAACGAAAATGGGAGGAATACTAACGAAGGCCACATTAGTTGCAGGACTCGTTGGCGTGGCACTTGCTGTAACAGTTGCTGTTGGTATAGTTTCGAGTCAGGCCGAAAGATCTACCTGGTTTGGACAGACGGAGAGGCTTGATGCAAAAGTACAGTACGACTATGCATCGGAACTTGTACACGACTCCATTGTGCTTGGAGTACAACAGGGGCTCATGTCCGTGGACTGCAACAACGAAAATGATCTGGCAGGTAATACAGAAGAAAGTATAGAAACATACCTGGACTTGATAGAGGAAGGGTATAAGGTATCCCCAGAAACGCATGTATCGTTAACAGACATCGTTATAGGTGTAGAAACAAGGGTTGAAGAGAAGAACGAGGATGAAACGGTTCTGTACTTGGAAGGAGCTTCTGTATCCTCTGAGCTGTCTGTAGTGAGAAACCAACCAAGGATAAGAGTATACGATAGCTTACAAAAGGAACTAAGCTTCGAGGACAACTGTACAGTGCTCCGTGATGAAGCAGAGGACCTGAAAGGGTGGCTGGAATACATAGGAAATTTATAAGCAAAGAGAGGACTATTTATCTCAGGTAAAATGAAAAGAACAACTCAAAAGGGTTTGGAGTTTGGAGTACTTGTTTTCATTATATCAGGGCTCATCGTAGTATCCCTGTTCTTAGTGGGCTCAGGTAACATAACAAGAATGGTGAGTGGATTCGAGGAAACAGCACGAGAAGAAATAGGTTATATAGATCACTTCAAATACCCCGTACTCAGAAACCAGCTCAAGGAACCAGGTTCACTGGGCAATGAAATAGGCACTCCTATAGGATCTTGTTATGAGCTGTACGATAGAATAGAAGACACGCCATATGCTGACTTTCACCTCACCAGTAACATAGACTGCTGGGATAGAAATGAAAAAATAACATCATCGTTTTCTGGTAAACTAGACGGACGTGGATACACGATAGAGAACACCAACACGCCACTCTTCGGAACAAACAACGGACAAATAAAAAATATCCGGCTTGAAGGGGTCAATATAGAAAGATCAGGTAGTTCGGGTGCCGTTGCAGTACAGAACAGTGGAAGAATTGAGAACACAACCGTATCAGGAGAGATAGGAGGCCAGTCTGATATAGGAGGAATAGTTGGCACCAACACAAACAAAATAATTTCATCCTTCTCGGAGGCCCATGTAAACGGAACCGGCTCGAATGTGGGAGGTCTCGCTGGTTCAAATACTGGAACCATAAAGAACTCCTACGCGGTAGGATCTGTAATAGGTGGTGACACAGTAGGAGGTCTAGTAGGACAAACAACCGGCACGGTGGATAAAACATACTCAGGTGCAAGGGTCCAAAGCGATGGTTCTCGCGGAGGACTGACCGGTTCCGGAGAAGCAGACAACTCTTTCTGGAGCATCGATGCATCAGGGATTGACCCGGAAGAAGACCAGGGCGGCGGGAGATTCAAAACCGATCCACTCATGGAATCAAAGACGACGTACACGGACGAGAGGGTAAGAGGTCTCGATGACCCATGGGACTTTGAAAATATATGGATGTTTTAAACTATGCTCAAGATAAAAGATTCGTTAAGAAGCAGGGGCATGGAGTTTCACGTACTTATATTCATAATAGTAGGTCTTCTGTTACTTTCAATAATAATAGTATTCGTGGCACGTTCCGATAGGCAGTTCGGAGGTATAATAGATATTTTTGGAGATCTGATGCTATCTGGTTAATGCTACAAAACATTTATATCCAAAAAGAAGGTATGATAAAGTATGAAGATAAAGGCAGGAGATAGAATAAAGCCACTTCATCTGGTTGCTTTCATACTCGTTGTAGTTTTTATATCTGCATCCATAATTATTTTTTCTGAAGACGTGGATAGAACACAGGAGGAACAGTTCAGGATCGACTGCATAGACTACGTAAGAAGAGGATGTTGTCAAAATCCCAACCTCGAGAGATGTGAGGAAGGCGAACTTAACTGGGACCACGACGAAGATCCGTACGATATATGCTGTGAAGGAAGGTGACAAATTTGAAACAAAACAAAGGATCTCTGGATCTACTAGGTGGAAAAACTGTTATAATTATAATAGCTATAATACTTCTGCTTTTACTCATAGGAGGTGCCAGTATGATAGGCGGTGCAATGGAATCAGGACAGTGGGAGATAGATATCAGATCAGCCTGTTCCACATTCCAGAGAAGAAACTGCTGTCAAAACTTTGTACCCGAACATTGCAACTCAACTGCTGTATGGCCTGCAATAGACGAAATAAAGGAAAATGAACCGGACTACTATGAAAAAATAGAAGATCTTGATCAGGGAGATATGATTATAGAATGTTGCTAGGAAGTTCGAATGAAAAGTTGGGTGATGGAATCGGCACAAGAGGTATTTCTCTGCCCATAAATATAGTAGTGATACTGGTGGTGGCTGTACTTGTGATGCTCGTTGTTCTGTTTTTTCTGGGCCAGGGATGGGACACAGAGCCCATAAACCAGACACAGGAAGGTATCAGAGAACAGCAGGAAGAAGAGGACCCCCTGGATGAGATATTTGGCTACCGAAGAACCAACGAAAAATCAAACTCTATAAAAAACACGGTATACGGTGAACCCACGAATGTCTTTACAGAGTAGTAGTGTCCAATCCAAAAAAGGTATAGAGTTATCCATAAGGGCGGTTGTTATACTCCTACTGGCCATAATAGTATTTCTTGCAGCTCTGATGCTGCTTGGCAGTGTCTGGGACATAAGTCCATTTGAACATGCTATGGGAAATGTAACGGAACGGCAACCAGGTGAAGACGACTACGGTATTTACAGACAAAATATTTTCTACGAAACCAGTTCCTTTGTTGACAAAGGACAGCTTACCTGGATAGAACACAAAGAGGAGCCTACCAGCTTTGCTGGAGAAAAATGATGCGCCTGCCGGGATTTCCCGAACCTTACCCTTCTTCGCGAACGCTTTTGTGAATGAAATGAGTAAAAAAGGTTCCTTTGAACCCGGGCTTCGAGCACTCTCCGATTCCCTTTTTCGCGAACGTTTTACGAGCGTCAGTGAGTAAAAGGTTCTTCTTGGGAGGCTCGAGTCTTACCCAAAGATGTGAACTATGCACATCATCTCTAGGCCAGACTAGACCACAGGCGCACATGTTTAAACATATTTACTTTAGTTTAAGTCTTTAACCCATGTCCTGTAATCAAACACACAACCTTCTCACCCTCACTGAAATCTTCATGTCTCTTCATTAAACCTGCAAGGGCCACAGCACCAGCCTCCTCCGCATATATTCCTTCATCCCGGGCAAGAATCTTTTTGGCCTCCAATATTTCCTCATCGTCGACCAAAACACAGGAACCATTACTTTCCCGTATAGCTATGATTGCCTGATCACCGTCAAGTGGATCACCGCATGATATTGCATCGGCAACAGTATCTGGTTCAGGCACAGCTATGGGTTCGTCCAAACCCTTTCTGAGTGCAGTTGCAACAGTATCACATCCTTCAGCCTGCACTCCAACAAGACGGGGCAAACTATCACATAGACCGGCGATCTCCAGTTCCCTTAGACCCTTCCACAACCCATGGACCAATGTACCGTTTCCAACGGGTGCAAAAACTACATCTGCATCAAACTGATCGCCTATCTCATGACCCATGGTCTTTTCTCCCTCGCCTCTATAGGGATAGTCTCCCATGAGGTACATTCCTTTCATTTCTCTATCTTCCCAGGCCCTTTTGCTGGCCTCCGTATAGTCCCCATCTACAGATATAACCTCGGCACCGTGCTCCTTCATATGTT
>PUKU01000087.1 GCA_003550625.1 Candidatus Aenigmatarchaeota archaeon | reverse complement strand
CAAGATACCACGGAGATGACGTTGAGATAAGTTGGAGCGAAAACGAGCTAGATAAAGACGAAGCCGAAGATTTATTAAGCAGCATAAAGGACTGTATTTAGATCAAAGGAGGTGGTTTGATGGAAAACATTTTTCCCGACTGTCCGAAGTGTGACGAAGGAGTACTTGTTCCGTTTTCCTTCGGTGAGGACGTATTCGAGAAGTGGAAATGCACGAACCCTGACTGTAAGCACGAACTAAAGAAGAAGAGATAAAATGAAGGATGAACTTGATCCATGGGCACTAGGTGCCACCTTTGGGATAGTATTGGCCCTATTTGCCGTGTTTATAGGAGTTTCAGCACGTTTTGGTTACGGTGTTGAATGGGTTGAGTTACTTTCATCTGTTTATCTTGGATTCAGTAAAGATGCTGTTGGAATCCTTGTGGGATGTCTTTGGGCCTTTGTAGATGGTGTTATAGTCGGAGCCTTGGTTGCATTCCTATACAACTTTTTCTCCGGCAAGATGCAGAAGTAGCTATATTTTCTTAAGTATTCTCGAAACCCTTTTCTGACCGACAGCCTTTATGAGCTGTCCTGCCCTTGGTCCACTTTTTTTACCAAGTATAGCCAGGTATATTCCCTGGAATAGATCACCTGTACCCATGCCAAATTCGTCCTTCATTTCGTAAATTCTGTCCTGTAGTTCGTCTGAGGACCAGTTCTTTTTCTCAAGTTCCTCTCTGAGTTTTCTCAGAGCCTTTTTCTGTTCCTCACCCAGAGCTTCCTCTACATCCGAAACATCTTCCTTAACTTCTATCAGATGGTTATCCGGTTTGAATGTACTGATCCAGTTTCTTGACCTCTTAATCCTGCTCATTATCCGTCCCATCTCCCCTTTCCCAAGTTTTTCTGGTAGATCAACGGTTCTGTTTAGTAGTTCCAAAACCTTTTCTTCGTCGTCGGAGAGCTGTGCAACGAATGTGCACGTACTGTAGGATATTCTTTCTGGCTTCTTTTTCGGAATGTTCCTGACGGCGAGTTCGTAGTTTCTCTTTATGTTTTCCCCTCTTTTTTCCGATCGGGCCTCCTCCTTTCCAAAGTAGATTGCCTCTGATCTATCGAACCGTCTTACGTAGGTTGGAATTTCCAGGGGATTGAAGTATATTTCTTTCATTGGCTTTGTAGATAGGTACAGGTATGTGAGAACCTCTGGTTCTGCATATTCTACAAAGTCCTTTGCAGTGAGCCCTATATTGCCTGATGAGGTCATTTCACTTATATCCCCGTTCTCCTTCCAGTAAACCCAGTTGTAGGCGAATCCTACCGGGTAGTTTAGGTCAAACTCCTTGCACAGTGCAACGCACGAATCCCTGGAGCCTCCTGGTGTTGCATGATCCTTTCCGTATGGCTCAAAGTCTACGTTCAGGACATCCCATAATGTACACCATTCCAACCTCCAGGTTAATTTACCGTTTTCCAGTTTTGACCAGCCCTTGTCTCCACAGGCACTGCAACTGTACTTGACCTGCTCTTTTTCTAGATCTACATCTATTGCCTTTGTCTTGTCGATCCTTTTGCAGTTTTGGCACAGCGGGTCAAAGGGTATCCAGTCATCTGGATATGGCTCCCTGTCCCTGAACCGGTTTAATATGTCCCTTACGTTTTCTCTATTACTCAGGAATCTTTTAACCAGCTTCTTGGTTTCATCCATTTTGTAGAACTCTGTGGTTGTTATTGGTCTTGATTCCAGTCCGAACTTTTTGAAGTAGGGTTCATTTTCGGAGTTAAAGTGTTCCGGCCAGTTTCTGTGACATCCATCAGGATCGGGAACATCGACCAGTCTCCACCCGATATATTTTTTTCCATCACCATCGAAGTGGCCGAGCTGACCTGCCTTTCCCTTGAATCTATCCTGTGTATAGAATACTCCAATATTTTTTACCTCCTTTCCTTTCTCCTCCAATGCCTTTCTCACGGCCTTGACTGTAGACAGCTCCCTGAGGTTTCCTATGTGCATTCTACCAGAAAGCGACATTCCCCAGTTTAACACATACTCTTTCTTATCATCCCTTTCCTCTAGGATCTTCCGGGTTACTTCGTCTACCCAGTGCTTTGACATATCAACAAATAAGTTACATTAGTTTTTATAAGCTTGCGTACAAATCTTAGGAAGGTAGTATGTTTGATATTTACGTCCTGTCTGTCTTGGCTTTCTTCGTCTTGATAGCCGTGCTTTTGGTAATAGACAGGAAGAACATAGAGGTCAACAGCTACGTACTATTTATGAGGAGAACCCAACGCGGAAGGGGTCTTATAGATAGGATAGCTTCGGCTAGTGAGACCTTCTGGAGTAAGGTCGGTGTGGTCTCTAGTATAGTAGGTGTTGGCGGTATGGTCTTTGCGATCGTGTTTATAGGGTATATATTTACCCAGCAGATAATAGGGCCTCCCATGGCCGAAGGACCAGCACTTGTTATACCTTCGCCGAGCGGTGAAGCCATCGCGCGGCCCGGTGTGATAGCGGTTCCTTTCTGGGAGTGGATAATATCTATACTTATTTTGATAGTTGTGCACGAAGGGATGCATGGAATAATGGTTAATAACGTAAAGTCCAAGATAAAGAGCCTCGGAGTTGCACTGTTTGCGGTTATTCCAGGTGCCTTTGTTGAACCCGATGAAGAGGATTTAAACAAAAAGAACTGGAAGGAGCAGATACAGGTATACTCGGCAGGATCATTTGGGAACTTCTGTTTGGCTGTCATTGTATTATTGTTCATGAATTTTGCATTTCTCCCTGTTTTCACTATACAGTCGGTTGGTTATATGGGATACGTTAACGCAACAGAGTATGGCATCGAAGCCTTTCCTGCAGAAGAGGTCAACATGACAGGGGAAATACTTAGCATAAGTGGTCACAGAACCCATGGGTTTGGTGATTTCCAAGAAGTGTTGGGAAGATATAGCCCGGGTGATACAGTTGATGTAGAGACAACTGACTCCAGCTTTACCCTTGTACTTGCAGAAAATCCTGATGAACCCGGAGAACCTTTTTTGGGTATAGCAGGCGTTTCAGAGACCTACGTTCTCAGAAGCGAATACAAGAACACACGTGCAGGTTCGGTTATAGACTTTTTTAGAAACCTTCTCTCGTGGCTTTTCGTTCTTAACCTGGGAATAGGTATTATGAATCTACTACCATTGAAGCCGCTTGATGGCGGGCTTATACTTGAATCACTTTCGGAGAGATTTTATCCTAAGAAAAGTGAACAGATAGTAAGGATAGTTTCTACAGTTTCCCTTGCCCTTCTGGTGATGTCCCTGGCCGTTTCGTTTATTCTTTGAGCCCTTTTACTAGTTTGTCTATCCTTCCATACAGTTTCTCCAGTGTATCCTCGTTGTTTATTTTTATGTCTGCCATCGAAAAGGTGCTGTTCATATTGAACTTTTTCTTTTCGGATGTGTCCTGTTGAAGAAAGTCTTCGTAGTCCGTGGGATCCCCCGTTCTCCCTCTTTTACCAAGTCTCCTGAATCTAGTTTTCTTGGAGGCGTGGACATGCACCAGTTTAAATGAATCCCCAAACTCTTCTCTGAGCCTTTCGATCTCCTCGGGATTTCTGAGTCCAGAGACAGCGATTTTTTCTGTTTTCGACTCCTTTATTATATCGGCTGCCTTTCCGGCCAGAAAACCCTCACCTCTTTTTCTACGATACTTCTTTCCGATAATCTGAAGATTTTCCCTGTTTGGTTCGACATCCTCTTCATCTGCTATCCTTCTTATTACATCCCCACAGCTGAACGTTTTGAATCCATGGTTCTCTTGTAGGTAGTCAGAAACAGCGTCCTTTCCGGATCCAATGGGGCCGGTGATTCCTAATACTATCATATTTTAAAATTAATCTCTATCCTTTTATTTCTTCCATGACTATAGCCGGGCACAGGTTTTTGGCACCCTCTATTTTGCCTATCTTTTCTGACATTATCTCACCGAGGTGGGAGTTGTCTTCTGCCCATATCTCGGCCATCAACATGTGGTCCCCTGCACATGTGGCAACGTTTCTTACCTCTTCGATCTCTGAAAGCTTTTCGGCAGCTTCTATAAGATTTTCAGGCTCTACATCCAGACCCAAAAGTGCCTTCGTTCTGTAACCCATCTTTTTGTGATCGAGCTGCACCGTGTATCTCTTTATTATACCTCTTTCCTCTAGTGAACTTACCCTGTTTCTTACCGTTGCCTCTGTGACTCCTATCCTTTCCGCTATCTCGGTGAATGGTCTCCTTGAGTCTGAAACTAGTAGCTCGATTATTACCCTGTCCTTTTCATCCATGTTATCACATATTTCGAATTTCGAAGCAAATTTATTTATATTTCTAACTATATTATATAGTATAACGAAGATATTTAAAGTTTTTCGAAGCGTACATGGAAGTAAGGCTTTGGATCTGAAGAAAAAAATACCAGGGGGTGAAAAATATGAAAAATAACGGCGGAATGCCTTTAATAGGGGATAGGTTTCCGGAGATGGATGTAAGAACAACCCACGGAAATATGAATCTACCTGAGGACTACAGTGGTAAATGGTTTATACTGTTTTCACATCCAGGAGACTTTACACCTGTCTGCACAACAGAGTTCTACTCCTTTCAGAAGAGATACGACGAGTTCAGAGATATGGATACGGAGCTAATAGGACTGAGTATAGACCAAGTCCACAGCCATCTGAAATGGACCCAGTGGATAGAGGAAAATCTGGGCGAGGATATAGAGTTTCCCATAATTGCCGATGGAAACGGAAGGGTTGCCGAGACACTAGGTTTGATCCACAGCGGTGGTGGTACTGCCACTGTAAGAGCCGTATTCATCGTCGATCCAAAGTCAAAAATAAGGGCAATTTTGTACTATCCTGCAGAACTTGGAAGGAATATGGACGAGATAGTCAGGATGATAAAGGGATTTAAGAAGTCGGACAAGGAAGGCGTTGCTATACCGGCTAACTGGCCCGAAAACGAACTTATGGGAGACGATGTCATAATCCCACCTGCGTCGAGTGAAAAGGAGATAGACAAGAGGATGAAGCAGAAGAAGAAAGGAAAAATAGACTGTTACGACTGGTGGATGTGTCACAGAAAAGCCTGAAAAGACAAAAGGAGGTGAGATTTATGAAACTCAAAAAGTATCTCAAAGAATGGTTTGAAGATGAGACCGAGGAAGTGGGTCTCTATATGGCCATGGCACGTCAGGCCGATAGAGAAGGCTATCCAGAAATTGCCAGACAGTTCAGGGAGAACGCGATGGCCGAAGCAAGGCATGCGGGAATTGCTGCAGAGCTGGCGGGGATGGTCGGAGACACGAGCGAGAATCTAAAGAAGATGGTAGGGGGCGAAGACACTGCTGGTAGAAAACGACTCAAGGTAGCTGAAAAGATTCCTCCGGACCAGGACGAAAGCATCAGAGCTCATCTCATAACCACTGCAAAGGACGAGGAGAGGCACAAGAAGGCACTTAAGGGACTCATGGATCGACTCTAAAACCCCTATTTTTTATTTTTAATGTTAGTTTTAAATTCTTTCCTTCCAAGTCTAAAACTCTATGTCTACTACAATAGGCTACGTAACTGCATGTACAGGCAAACCAACGGAGGGCAAAGGACTGTGGGATGAAATCTGGGAAATAGAGAACTACCAAGACAGTGTTGAACATCTCGTGATCAATCCCCAGGATATATTTTTTGAAGATGGTGAGTTCAGATACAGAGAAAGGAAAAAAGAAGACTACTACCCAACTGATTCCCATGGTTTCAGATCGAGGAGCTGGTTACCTGCTTCGGAAAAGAAAGATGTAGATTTTTTTGATAAGTTTTCCGAGGTTGATCATATCAGAATAAGAGGCTTCAGACCAAAGAACTCGGATGCCGATTCGTTTGTAGTCGAAAGGGCACTTTCTGAAATGACTGGCGATGATGACGAATATTTCATGACCAATACACTTGGTTCAATAGAATACTGCAACAATAAGGCTTTTTCTACGATCGAT
>PUKU01000053.1 GCA_003550625.1 Candidatus Aenigmatarchaeota archaeon | reverse complement strand
TTCCAAGTACCGGTATTTCCATACCCACGTGACCAAGGTATCTAAAGCCAACGGTTACAGCTACGATGAGTACTATTGACATTATCATCATCTTTTCCTTATGGCTCTCTTTGTCGTCCTTGCTAAGACCTGATCTGACCACCTTCAAGAAGAAGGCAACGAAGAAAAGTGCAACGAATCCCCATAGTATGAAACTGAAATAACCGAAGAAAAACTCAACGAAGGGGCTGTACCCGGCTGCGAAGAATGCAAATACAAGGGATATTAATAGTTTGACCGACTCCTTTCCGAAAAGGTTATCGTCCTTGTCACCAACTACCGAAAGAAGTCCGTATACTATTGCAAGTGTAAAGAAAAATGGCAGGAACGGCTGTATCGCCGGGCTCTCCAACATCTGAACAAATGGTGATTCCATCCTTTAACTCCTCTGTATCTTCCTTTTTTCGCTTTCAAGTTCCCTTATCTTAATCTCAACCTTTGTTGGGTCTATGTTTGGATTATTCTTCAGATCCCTCAGGTCATCTATATCCTGCTGTATATGTCTCAGTGCCTCTCTCTTGTCGTTTGACTTTTTCATATACTCGCCAACCTTCTTTCCAAGTAACTTTCTCTGGGACGGACTTCCGAATATTTTGTCGGTGAAAAATGACAGGAAGCCTACAAATAGCGTTATTGC
Source organism: Candidatus Aenigmatarchaeota archaeon (assembly GCA_003550625.1). Classification (GTDB taxonomy): domain Archaea; phylum Aenigmatarchaeota; class Aenigmatarchaeia; order PWEA01; family PWEA01; genus PWEA01. The sequence continues at coordinate 5,367 of PUKU01000053.1, read as the reverse complement.
CATCCACACCACAAGCCAGTATGTTAGAATCCCGTATATTCCGGTGTAGACTATGAAAACATAGGCTCCTATGCCGAACAGTATCTGGAGACCACCATGATTACCATCACCTGGGAGTTTGCGGGTTATCATAAAAAGAAATATGAGTAGTATTATGTGTGGAAGAAAGAGAGAGAATATGAGATCATGGCTAAGATCTCCTGTTAGACAGCCCCATCCTTCTCCGACAGGACACTCCGGTACCCTAAATATCATCTCAAATACTAGTTCGTAGAAAAACTCCTCGGTGAGCTCTATCTCCATAGTTTATCAGTTAACCTTGTGGATTAATTATATAAAAAAGTACTATAACCCCAATCTCTGGATTATTTTTCTAAATATCCGGTAAGTTTTTTGTACGCATCATCAGGAATTTTACCTTCCTTGTACTCTTCGTCGATATGATCCTTTATTTTCTCCCTGGTGTCATACTCCACGAGTTCATTGGGATCCACCTCTTCGTATTCGATTTTCTTTACACCCTGGTCCTTTCTGTGTAGGCTTACCAAAGATGCTCTGTAGCTCTTCAGATCGTCTATAGACACTCCGTACTCCTCTTCTAAATCCACGTCTTCTTCCTCGTGTTCCTTTATCATCTTTTGTATCGCCGACTGTCCTAAACTCACATAAGCCTTGTTTGCAGCCTTGTCTTTGTCAAAATCTTCTTCGTATTTCTTAAAGAAACCTTCCAGGGCATCTTTCTCTCTTTTCCCGAATGGACTGTCTTTACCTAGATCATCCTTGAGGTCATCGTGGCCGTAGTTACTTACCTTTTCGATATAAGTTTCGATTTTTTCAGGGTCCTCTAGAATTTCTTCACCTTGTTCATATTCTATGGTAGGTAAAACTGACCCTTCCTCGTCTTCTTCGCCCTTAAAAATCTGTTCTAAATCTATCTTTATATCCCCATCAGCGTTTATGTTCTGTAAAATTGCGTTGTTTCCTTCGTTTTCAATGTTGTTTTCGTACCTACTGGCCTTACTGTATACTGCACTTACAGTACGGCCCGGAAGATATTCCGCTACTTCCTTTGCAGTCAAGTCTCCTTCTATATAACATTTTTCCAGGATGTACTCTTCCTTATCTGTCCATTTATTACCGTATACTTTATCGCCACCTATCTCTTCCTTGTCACCTTCCACATTTTCTTCGTCCTTGTCTATATTTACAGAAAAATCTCCGTCACCGTAGTTTAGGTTAAAATCCCCGTTGCTGCTGTAGTTTGTATCGCCTTTGATGTTTACATCTCCATTATTTTTGTAAATATCGCCGCCGTTGTTGTAAGAGTCTCCCAAAATAATTTTTTCTATGTTTTCTATCGAGAACTTTCCGCCTCTGTCATCTCCCTCCCCCTTCTTTTCCTTATCTTTACCACCTTTGCCATTACCGGGTTTTTCCTTGTACAGACCTCCAATATCCCCGGGCTTGAGTCCTTCGTATTCGATTTCTTCGCCCTCGGCTTCTCTGTACCCTATCAGAGGTGATAAAAAGTTTGCAGTGCCCTCCAGAAGAGAGTTGCCTATATATACATCGTCGTACTTATCTTCACTTACCAGGTCTCCCATATTTTTTTCTTCAGTAATTTTATCACCAAATAGTAATTAACATTCATACTATATAAAGGTTTGGGTTATTATTTACTCCACAGTGGTTACAGAATCTCTCTTTCCGTGGCACTTTGGTAACATGGCTAAGATCTATCCAGAATACCAAGTTCCTCGCCTATCTCAAGCCAGCTCCAGGCCCATACAACTGCCTCAAAAGCCCGGACCAAGTCACCCTCCTTCCTGAAATAATCTGCGTCCTTTGTGTAGGCCTTTATGTTTTCCAGAAACATATCTCCGCCGTCTCCTGCGGCTTCAATTTGTTCTTCCTTCAATCTTCTGAGCCATTTCTCTGTTTCATTCTGTAGGTTTTCTTTGACAGATTTCATTCATGAATCTCCTCCGAGAAAGTTTCCAGTGCTTCCTCCTCCTTTTCATGTAGTTCACCTGGAAATATTAACACTGCAGGGGTTGGGAAGTCCATGTCGAGCATCTCGGCTATCTTAGCATATACTACCCTGCTTTTTCCTGGTCCTGCACTGAATGCAACGGCCTTCTGTTCGCAGTCTATCACTCCCTCCTTTTTTTCATTTTCAATTTCTGTGAGATATCCCAGTGCTTCCGGTACCTCCATTGGCCTGTTTGTTATATCAAGAAGTGCAAGGGTATGGAGTCCCTGTTCTTTGTTTTCACCTATTACCTCGTACGGCGATACAGGCCTGTAGTTCTTCCTGGGGATCGGTATGGTTGTGGTTTTACCGAACTTGTATATCTGTAGACCAGTCTCTGAGACCGCGGAGTATATGGAAGAAGAATGAATAACACTTGTTTCTAAGTTCATCTTGTTTGCCTGGATGAGTATTTCAACATGCGTTGTAGCTACAAGAGGGTCTCCGGGTACAAGGATCACGATGTCCCTGTCAACGGCCCTTTCAAGTATTTTCACCGAACTCTCTTCTAGATCGCTACGTTCGACCTCCTCTACGTCCTTGTCCACTATTTTCTTCAAACCATCCCTGCCCTTCCATGACGACGTGTAGCATTCCAGAATTACTTCATCCGCATCCTCTATGGCCTTCATTCCTCGGATGGATATATCTTCTTCGTCGTAGATACCCAGGCCGACCATGTAAAGCATGGGAAAAGTAGTTCCTTTAAAACTTAAATAATCAACACATGCTTTTTTATCTAGGCTAACAACCTATTGTGGTGTTTTATGGATCTCAAAGAGGCACTCAAGAGTGAGCTGACAGAAGAGGAGATGCAGCATCTGGTAAAGTCCTTCGAAGTGGTCGGTGATATAGCGATAATCGAGGTTCCCGAAGAGCTCGAACACAGGAAGGAGCTCATAGGCGAGAAGCTTATGGAGGTAAACAATCATATAAAAACCGTTTTGCGGGAGGTTTCAGGAAGGAAGGGACAGTTCCGTACTAGGGAGTATGAGTCAATAGCCGGTGAAGGTGAAACTGAGACTGTACATAAGGAACATGGCTGTCGCTTTAAACTGGATCCAACTGTTGTCTACTTCTCTGAGAGGGAGGCCAAGGAAAGTCAAAGGATAACAGAGCAGGTCCAAGAGGGTGAAACCATCATGGCTATGTTCGCAGGAGTAGGCCCGTTCCCTGTTGTTATAGCAAGAAACAAGAACGTTGAGAGGATATACGCTGTTGAGTTGAACCCTGAAGCATACCGGTATCTTGAGAAAAACGTTTTTCTTAACAAAGTAGATGACTCAGTGGAGTCTGTAGAAGGTGACGTGAGGGATGTATGTCCCGAATACTTTGGAAGATGCGATAGAGTATTAATGCCGCTCCCCAAGGGCTCCAAGGAATTTCTTGATACTGCCATCAGATGTCTCAAAGACGAGGGTGGTATTTTACATTACTATACGTGGGGCGAGGAGGGAACTATGTACGACAGAGCCAGAGAAGATGTGATTGAAGTTGCAGATAGTATGGACAGGGAGATTGAGGTAAAGGATATGAGAAAGGTCCTTCCTTATGCACCAAGAAAGTGGAAGATATGCCTCGACTGTTTGGTTAAAAATAAAAAATAAGAGAAAAAGATTTGGGGGTTTGTTTTTCCTACTCTTCCATTGCCAGTTTGTAAGCTACCATCAGTGCTCCTACCAGTACGAAGATCCATCCTATTAGTCCGAATAGGTAGGGTCCCCAAGTTGCAAGTGCCGGTGCCTCTTCTACGACTAGTTCTGTCATCTCAAAAGAGTGTGCAAGTAAGTACAGTACACCAGCTCCGGCGATGAACAAAAAGCCTTTCTTTGCCTCGCCGAGGATTCCTGCGTACTTGGCGAAAACTGGTACAAGCAAGCTGACAACTACAAAGGCCAGCATTGTTTCCATCATTTTATCAATGATATCAATTGATATCCATGTATAAAAAGGTTACTTCGTTACCTGTCGAGAAAGTCCACATATAGTGTCAAGGTATGCTGTGGTTTTTTCAGTTAGTGGGAATGTTCCCCTCTTTGAATATCTGTCCTTCGAAGCACATTATCTTCGCCGACTCGTCCTTCCATTCGTCTGGCCTTAACATGGCCTTTTTACATAGTCCCTCGAGATATTCCCTACAGTTCCAGTCCTGCTCCAAAGGTACTTGCGGTAGCAGAAGGCCCTGTCTTCCTCTGTGCTCTATCATAAGACCGTGTTTACCTACCTCTATCCTTTCCAGATATTCCTCTGGATCGTCCACCTCTATCCTTTCAGGTACCGTGAGAACCGTTACCTCCACATCTATCTCTTCCAGTTCCTCTTTCTTTATCGGATGAAACCTCCTGTCGTCGGCTGCAGACCGTGCAGCTTTCTTAACGGCTTCACCCAACGGGAATCTGGGAAGCGGTAGGCCGACACACCCCCTCAACTCTCCGTTCTTCTTGAGAGTTACAAAAACACCCTTTTCCTCCTTCATAAAACCCTCTCCGGGACCTTCGGCAGTTCCTCATCTCTGACATAACTTTCGAGAACCTTGTGAGCGTAATTCACGAGCTCTTCGCCCTGTTCGTCGTTGAGCATATCTTTAATTGTGTTTTGTAGAATAAAAATGGTAGCGGGGGGTGGATTTGAACCACCGGCCTCCGGGTTATGAGCCCGACGAGCAGTCAGGTAAGCGTGGCCTTAAAGATTGAAACCACAGCAAATCTCCAGGCTGCTCTACCCCGCTGTACCTATCTTTAACGAAAGCTAATTTAAAACTTGCGGTCGAACGGACAACTACTGAGGGACTTTCAACTTTATAAGTTTCGAGTCGGAACTTCTCTTTATGGTGAAGCTCGTTCTAGGTACGGATGAGGCGGGGCGCGGAGCCGTCGTAGGCCCTCTTTGTATAGCTGCAGTTGTAGTTGAGGAGAACAAGGAAAAAGAACTGGATGAAATGGGTGTCGACGACTCAAAGAAACTTAGCAGAAAAAGGAGGGAGGAGCTGGAGGACAAGATAAAGGAGGTTGTCGAGGACTTTGCCGTGGTGAAGATATCAGCAGAGACCATAGATCAGGAGATGCCGACAAAGAGCCTGAACCTCATAGAAGCTGAAAGGATGGCACAGCTTATAGAGACGCTGAGGCCGGATAGAGCAATAGTGGATGCAACGGAGGCGAAGACGGAGAACGTAAAGAGAACACTGGAGGTTTTGCTGGATGATGAGATAAAGGACAAGGTGGAGATAGTTGCAGAGAACAGGGCAGATGAAAACTACCCTGTGGTTTCCGCAGCATCCATTCTGGCCAAGGTTACAAGAGACAGATCTGTAGAGGTGATAGAGAAGGAGCTTG
>PUKU01000018.1 GCA_003550625.1 Candidatus Aenigmatarchaeota archaeon | reverse complement strand
GGAACAGAAAATAAGATAAGGGATCTCGGTGGCAAGCCTGCGTTCCCTGTAAATTTATCTATCAACAGCATAGGTGCCCACGACACTGCCGGCATAAACGAGGAAAGGGAGATCGAGGACGGTCTCGTAAAGCTGGACGTGGGTGTGCATGTAGATGGATTTATAGGTGATACTGCCACAACGGTCCCAGTAAACACAGACAAGGATGGCATAATAGAAGCATCGAAAAAAAGCCTTGCGGTAGCAATAAAAATGATGAAGCCAGGAACGAAGGTAAGTGATATCTCCGCAAAGATAGAAGAAACGATAAAAAGCCATGGTTACAATCCAATAAGAAACTTAACAGGGCATGGCCTCGAGAGGTACAACCTACATGCTAAACTATCCTTCCCTAACGTAAGAACAGACATAGACTACAAACTAAAGGAAGGTGATGTCTTTGCTCTGGAACCTTTTGTAACGGACGGTGCAGGGAGGGTCAGGGACTCAAACAGGGCAATGATACTGAAGTACAATGATGATGTTGCCGTTCGTTCGAGGGAAGGAAGGAAAATTCTCAGGATAGCGAAAAATGATTTCGATGGACTTCCCTTCGCAAAAAGGTGGCTTTCTGATAAGGTCTCCAGGTTGAGGCTAAACATGGCTCTTGATCAACTTGTAAAGAGAAACGGTCTCCATAAATATTTTGTACTGAAAGAAGCGGACTACGGGGATATAGCCCAGTCAGAACACACAGTAATAGTAGGTGAAAAACCGGAGATAACAACCCTGTAAAATCAGTCGGACCAGTATTTCTTTGTTCTGGTGTACTCCTTTTCCTTTTCAAGTATGGCCTCATAAAACTCATCCTCGTCCTCCTTCTGCTGTGCCAGTATCCTTATTGCAGTGTCGGGTCCTACTCCTTTACCGGCCAGTGCTCTGATAAACCTTCTTCCATATGTCAAAACGTAGTCCGCTGTCCTCTCCATCTTGCTTTTCATGCTGTTCTCAGAGTCGGTTATATCAGACCCATCAACCATTTTATCAAGAATTCTCTCCTTCTGCTTTTCATAGGGCTTTATGACTGTTATCCTACCGGAGCCACATGCCCTACACTTTATGTCTGCTGGAAGCTCCCTGACCTTCTTTGTAATCCTGTATTTTCCACAGCTAATACACATAAGACGTACCTTGGTATTTTTTATCCTATTTTTGAAAGCCTTGAATATCTCTTCCTTTGGCTTATCTGGTCCCATCAGCTCCTTGAACTTGTGGCTGAGGCCATTGTCACCTATTCTACCGGACTCACATTCTGAAACCTTCAGTTCGCCCTCCTGTATACGACGAAGAACATCCATTGCTCCCTCTATATCCAACTTTTCCTGGAACACTTCACGCTTGGCCTCGTCGTGTATAGGAGAGTCCTTGTATGAATCCACGATGCCCCTTATGTTAACCCTGTCCCATTTTGCCCTCTTTCGTACAGCACCGAAACGCTTTGCTGCGTGAATAAAACGCCACTTGAATAGCTGACTTTTCTCTATATGATCATCGAGAATCTTCACGATATCATCAGGATCTGTGTTCTCAAGTACGCTTTTCACGAGCTCGAGGTCTGCACCCTGTACCATTATCCTATATGGATCGTTTTTAACTGCTATTGATCTGCCCATCTGGTTCATGAGAACCGAAGCCAGGAACTTACCAAGGGTTTGGTTAACCAACGTACCATTGCAGGAGTGCACTACTACAAACTTTCCATTCTTTTCCAGATAGAGCTCGTCTTCAGAGGTTATCTCCCTACTACCTTCGTTCACATAACTGACTATCGTACTGGCAGCATCCTCGCTTACTGGATAGGCCTCTGAAACCTTTTTCTCGGCTTCTTTTATGTCAAACTCTTCTATCCACTGTTTGACCCTCCACCGAAGTTCCTGAACATCCCTCGCCACGTTCCTCGGAACAGGGATCAACTCTCCCTCCCAGGCAGGTACTGCAGAATCAACCTCGTTGACAGGTTCAACAAGGACCTCACCCTCGTCAACTGAGAGTATACTCCAGCTTCTTCCCTTCATTATAAAGGTGGTTCCGGGTTTCCCGTACTCGGCAACAAAAGACTCATCGAGCTGTCCTACGTCCTGGCTCTGAACGGTATCAACAACCCTGTAGTTGTAAACATCAGGTATCGTCGAGAGATTTTCATAGTAGTACTCCCATGCCTTTTTGGAACGTTTTATCTTTTCATCTATCCACAGGTAGTAGAGATTTGACATGAAACGAAGCACTTCATAGAACTTCTGTTCAGAGAGGTCCCTGTAAAAATAACTGCGGGTAGCAAGATCGTATATATCCTCCCAGTCAAGTCCATATTCGTCTATACAGTAACCAACTATCTGGTTGGCCAAAACATCCAGAGCACCCATGTGAAACTTCGTCGGTTCAAGCTTATTTTCCAGAGCACGCTTTGCTATCACAGCCGATTCCATGATATCGTCTTCACCCATTGCAATTATTATTCCACTGGACTTTGATTTTATACTGTGTCCGCTTCTGCCCACACGCTGGAGAATCCTCTTGATCTGTCTCGGGGAACCATACTGCAGAACCCTGTCTATATGGCCTATATCTATACCAAGTTCAAGCGATGAGGTACATATAAGGGTCTTTATATCACCCTCTTTGAAGCTATCCTCGTTTTCTATCCTGACCTCTTTGGAAAGCGATGAATGGTGTATAGAATGATCGTACTCCTTTTCCAGTCTACTCAGCCTCGATGAAAGTACTTCGGAGGCCTCTCTTGTGTTTGTGAACACAAGGGCGGATTCACTCTCCTCCACTAAATCATGAACCCTTCTCAACCTAGCCGTGGCCTCCTTGTCAGCAAAGATCCTCTCTGAAATATCAGAGTCCTCTTCACTGGGCATTGGCATCTCTACCTTTATATCAAAGTCTTTCTCTTCGACGGCGCTTATAACTTCTGCTTCATCTGAAAGAAATCTTGCTACTTTTTCTGGGGACCCCACAGTTGCTGATAGACCTATCATCTGGGGCCTTCCACACAACTTTTTGAGCCTTTCGATTCCAAGTGAAAGCTGAACCCCTCTCTTGGACTCTACGAGCTCATGTATTTCATCAACAACAATATAACGAACGTTTTTAAGATGTTCCTTCATCTTCGAACCCGGAAGTATCGCCTGAAGAGTTTCGGGTGTGGTCACGAATATCTTCTCTGGAAACTCAGCCTGCTTCCTACGTTTGTAATCCGAGGTATCTCCGTGACGTATAGTTACTTCCAGATCGAGGTGTTTACACCACCAAAGTAGCCTCTTAAACATGTCTCTGTTCAGTGCACGTAGAGGTGTTATATAGAGAAGTGATATAGGTTCGGGCTCATCTTCAATCAACCTATGGAGCAAGGGTAACATAACGCTTTCTGTCTTACCTGCACCGGTCTGTGCAGTAAGCAAAACATCCTTACCATCGAGTATAGGATCTATGGCCATTTTCTGGGGACCGGTGGGTCTATCCCAACCCTTCTTTTCTATAAGGTCCCGTATCTTTGGATGCAGCCTATCGAATGCCATGAATATAACACCGTTATATCTTTCTACGTAAAACAACGCAACAAACTATTATATACCATATCTTTAAAAAAGTGGTATATTAACTAATTAAAACTTTTAAAAAGTAGTAAAAGTTAATATTCAATGGTTTTATGGGCGAAATAATCGTAACCAAATCGGGAAGAAGATTTATCGAAGATCAGAAGATAGAGCTTGTGGAGAGAAAGGGTTACGGTCATCCGGATACCCTTGCGGATGGGATAGCTGAGTCCATATCAAAGAAGCTATCGAAGTTTTACATCAAGGAGTACGGTAGAATACTCCACCACAACACGGACCAGGTGGAGGTCGTAGGAGGAAAGGTAAACGTAGACTTCGGAGGAGGTGAGCTGGTAGAACCTATTCATATAATACTATCAGGAAGGGCAACAACCGAGGTATCTGGCCGTGAGTTGCCTGTACATGAAATGGCCGTGAGTTCTGCAAAGGATTTTATCAAGGAAAAGCTCCCGGCCGTATCGATCGATAGCAACTTCGTATGGGATTCCAGGATAGGCCATGGATCCGTTGACCTCATGAGCCTCTACGAAGACAATGAAACTGTAAAATCAAACGACACCTCCTTTGGAGTAAGCTATGCTCCGTTCAGTGAAACTGAGAAACTTGTTCTCAAGGTGGACGAACACCTCAACTCCGATAATTTCAAAGATAGATTCCCGGAAATAGGCGAAGACATAAAAGTCATGGCTGATCGCCACGGAGATAGAATAAATCTTACGGTGGCAGGAGCTTTCACAGCAAACATGGTTCCAGATATAGACCACTATATATCTGTCAAGGAGGAAGCAGTCGAAGAGATCAGCAGTTTCGCGAACGGACAAGTAGAAAGGGAGGTTGAAGTACACATGAACACAGCCGATGACTACGACAGGGGAATAGTTTATCTGACTCTGACAGGAACATCAGCAGAGGCAGGCGACGATGGGTCCGTGGGAAGGGGGAATAGAACAAACGGACTTATAACTCCATGCCGTCCTATGAGTTTGGAAGCTCCCGCTGGAAAGAATCCTCTTGCACATGTCGGAAAGGTCTACAATGTCCTTGCAAGCTTTATGGCAAAGGACATCTACAAAAAAACGAAGGTAGATGAGGTATTCGTAAAGCTTCTCTCACAGATAGGAAAGCCTATAGATCAGCCCAAGATAGCCGACATAGAGGTTGTAAAGGAAGGCGATATCACCAACACGAAATACGAAGCAGAGAGTATAGTTGAGGAACACCTTGAAAATATAAACAGGGTCACTGAAGAGATACTAGAAGGCAACCTGTACGTCTACTGAAGTTCACTATATAAAATTTTCTCAAACACAACATACCTTATTCTTCTACATACCAAGCAGGAGATATGTTTGTTTCATGGTACTAGGATAGTCCCAGCACTAAGGAACAGGAACTTAAAATAAAGGTTCAGAAAGGCATGCTTACTTCTTCCTCTTCTTCCTCTTCCACAGCTCCGAAACTGCTTTCCTTGGCGGGTACAGTCGGTTCTTTGACCTCGGCTTCCTTCTTCTGAGTGCCCTTTACGGCCTCTGAAGATATGTGCTTTATTATCACAATATCTCCTATCGCCTTTATGAACTGATAAGGAATTACCACACCTTTTTTACCACCCAGCATCCTTGCAAGGTAGCTTCCTTTTCTTGCCTTCAGTACTATGGAACCCATTCTAAACTTATCAAGGTCTATCTTGACGTTTTTAACCTGACCGCAGTACCTACCCTTGTCAGTAAAAACGTCCTTCGAAAACATCTCTGAAAGTTTTTCAACATTTACAGGCATATATTCACCTCTTTATCTACCTTCTTGCTATTATATAAATTTATACAAGCATTTTTAAAGCTTTACACTGTATGCGACTTTTCACAGGATGTGGAAAGAAATTTAAAGAGAGATTAAAAAGTATGGTGTGTACGCTGGGGTGGCCGAGTGGCTTAAGGCGCAGGATTGCTAATCCTGTGGGCAACAGCCCTCGCGGGTTCAAAAGAACCTCTTTTCGAAAAGGGCTTATCAAAGAGAAAGGTTTCTGAAACTCCCGTCCCCAGCGCCATAATTATTTTCTTTGAAAAAAATATTATCATATAGATTAGCCAAGAATACTTGAATTATTTTTTAAACTTTCTCTGTAAAAAGTAAAGGGGGTTACATGCGGAAGGATCTCGAATATATACGTACAAAGAGCAGGAATCATGCGAAATGGTTCTCCAAATGCCTGCCTATGATAGCTTCGGAGAATATAATAAGCCCCGCAGCACGTGCGATGATGCTTTCTGATTTCCAGGACAAGTATGCAGAAGGTACTGTAGGTAATAGGTACTACGAAGGTAATAAATACGTGGACAAAGTCGAGGCAAAGGTCCAAGAACTTGCGAGAAATACCTTCGGTGTCGACTACGCAGATGTAAGGCCTCTTTCCGGAACGAATGCCAACCAGGCAGTACTGATGGCCTTCGGCGGGCCAGACAAAAAAATAACAGCTCCAGACGTCTCCGACGGCGCACATATAAGCAGCGCCGAGTTCGGTTCAGTAGGTTTCCGTGGAATGAAACCAAAAACGTATCCTTTTGATGTAGACGAAATGAACTTAGATGTCGAAGGAACAAAGAAGCTCATAAGAGACGTAGAACCGGACATAGCTCTCTTTGGAAGGTCCGTTTTCCTTTTCCCACCGCCTTTGGAAGAACTGAAAGGTGTTT
>PUKU01000003.1 GCA_003550625.1 Candidatus Aenigmatarchaeota archaeon | reverse complement strand
GATTCAAAAAACTCCCTTTCCTCTGGGAGGAGATTTTCCGATACCTTGCTGCTCCTGACAGAGTGCAGAGCCAGTATTAAGATCTTCTTCCTTCTCCTTTCAAATATATCGCTGACTATGCTCTTGACGTTTTCGAGTTCACGTAGAAGTGCAGACTCTCTTCTTTCATCGAACTGTTCCTGTTTTTCGTTTATCCAGTCTACACATTTCTTGAAGAAGTCCTTGGGCAGTTCCTGAAGCTTCTCGTTCTTCTTCTCCTTCCTCTGAAACTTGCGGAACGTTTCAAATGTTATGGCGCTGGTTTCTTCTTCATCTGACATATTTTACAATTTACAAACCAAAGTTAAATAGCTTTATTTCTTTTTGAAAGGGTAGACCATTGGATTTTTAATACTTATTTCCTCGCCGCCCTGTTTGCACTTTTTATCTGGTTTGCAGACCCCGAACGATTTATAGTAAAGCCCGTTGTCACATGAAGGAGCTGCAAGATCCCTGTTCTGTCTTTTGAACCACTTTAACTGTGTGTTTACGTAGTTGTCTGAAAGCGGAGGATCGTTTTTGCTGTTCCATTCATCAAGTCTCTCCTCGACCTTTTCCCAGTCCCATCCCATCTTCCTTAGGAATGTTATCAGTATGAATACACTCCTTTTTCTTCCGTCGGAGATCCCACCCAGTATTTTTCTTATGCACGGAGGAAACCTCTTTTCTGGTACAGGATCAGTTGGTTTTATTTCTGTCACCTTCTCATCATCCTTCTCTTCCTCCCTGCTCCTCCTCTTACTCATCCAGTTCACTGCGTCCACGACGAGGTTCTTTGCACATCCCGCCTCCACGTCACCGATGAACCTTCTTCCTGTTTCAACTTTACCCGGTTCTGCATCCTCCTTTTTGAAATCATCCAGCTCGTCCTTTGTCAGTGGGCAGGACACAAGCCAGGTTTTATCGTGGAGTGAGTATGGCATTCTGAACAGATGTCTTTTGCCCCAGTCTTTTTCCACCTCTACAAACGCAAAGGGCGTTATTCTTTCCACGTGTTCATCCAGATCCTCTGAAAGTTCATGGAAAGATCCTTTGAGCTCTATGAGATCCTGTAAAAGGTCTGGCTTTATCTTTTCTCTGATAAAGGATGCAATAGCCTGTGGCACTTCCGGGAACTGGTTGCTCGTCCTTTCGAAGTCTATGCTCTTAGGAAAGGAACTCCATGGGACTCCTATGTGAAATCCCCTGCGCCCGGAAAACTTTATACCGTATCCTTCTATTCCATACTCCTCGAGAACATCAACTATCCTCTTTGCAGCTAGCTTTGCTGCCTTCAGTCCCATGGCGGAGTCTATGTCCAGTATAAGATCCCATCCCTTTCTGAGGCGGTTCAGCTCCTCCTCCCTCATCTTTGTGTCCAGCTTCATGGGATTTTTCCATCTTTCCACAGAGGCATGGAAAGCAACAGATCCCTTCTTGACCATGGTTATGAGATCGTTTCTGTACTGTAGAACATTCGGCCTGGATGTGTAGCTTCCGTTGTAGAGTGTTCCGCCTACTTCACGATCTCTGGATATGCGGAGAATGGACTCCTGTACTTCTTCCCGGCTGTAGTAGTCTATAATCTCCTTTCTGTTCATTCCTCACACCCACAGTATATACCCCCGTTTTAATCTTCTACACGGGGCGCAAGAACGAAGGATATCTTTATTACATCCGGCTCCTCGAAGGTAAGTTCCATTGGGTAGTCGTTGCCGAACTTCAGTGTCGATACGTCGGATATCTTAGATGCCTTTAACATTTTGTTAAGATATTCTATCGGATATCTACTTTCAGTGTCTTCCTCTGCATCAATTTCTATGATATCCCCCGAATCCTTTCCAGTTACGGCCTCTACACTTCCAGAGTCGCTTTCTGCCGCCAGTGTTAGACTGTCTTCAGCGGACTTGAAGAGTATCGAATCGGCAACTATCTCTGCATCTGCTATGCCCTTTGTCAGAACGGAGCTCTTGAGCTCTATGTTCGTGCTGAACTCCAGCTGCTTTGTTTCAGGTACTTCGCTCCCTGATATAGAGAGAAGAGGTATCTCAAACTCTCTCTTGGTCCCGTCGCCTATTGATATTTTAAGTCTAGATTCGTCTTCAGACAGTTCCAGTGTAAGGTTATCGTCTCCTTTTGCCCTTTTGAGTATATCGAGAAGCCCCTCAAGGTTTACACCCATCTCCGTTTCGCCGTCAGATTCAAACTCTTCAAAGGCACCTTTCTTAAGTTCGAAGTCCACGACCACAACGGTTGCTCTGTCGGCGGCCCTCATGTAAATAGAGTCTTCTGTTATGTTGAAAACGCCTTCGTGTATAAGTTTTGAGATCGTGTCTACAGAGTTTTTCAGCAACGATGGATCTGATAGCTTTGCCTTGAACATGTTTATCTTCCTTTGTATATTTCATCTGGGATTTATATAAGTATTTTGTATGGTTTTAGTCCAGGTATAACCTGATGGGCACATCTGTCTCTTTCCTTATACTCTCGACATTACTTTGAAGTTTCCTGTTGTGATCTTTTTTATTTTTAACCGTTCTTCTGTAGACCTCTGTTAGTTCCGGGTATCCTTTCTCCACCGTTTCAACTATCTTACGGTCCCTCCTCGTGTTTAGATTTTCGACCTGGATCTCGTATACGTTTTCTTCTACAGCTCTGACTATTTTTTTGAGATCGGTTATGCCCTCGAGCCATGGTCCTACATGTACGTATGTTGGAATGCCTTCTTTCCTGAGCTTTTCGAGCGCCTCGATTCTACTTCCGATGTCAGATGTTCCGGGTTCCCATAGTTTCCTGTCCTTCTCATCAAGGAAGTTTACGGTGAAGCCTACAGACAGACGTCCGTGGTCGAACCTTTTGAGTATATCCAGGTCACGTAGAACAAGGTCGTTCTTGGTCAGTATGCTGACATGGAAACCCTCCTTTTCAAGTGTTCTGAGTACTTTCCTTGTAATTTCAAACCTTTTTTCCAGTGGTTGGTATGCATCGGTTACCGAGGAAAGCAGAACCGAACCCACCTTTTTATTTTGAACCTCCTTTCTCAGTACCTTCGGTGCATTCGTCTTTACGTCAACAAACCTACCCCATTCCTCCCCGTGTCCTGTAAATCTTTTCATGAATACAGCGTAACAGTAGGTGCAACCATGTGCACAGCCCACGTAAGGATTTACGGAGTAGTCCAGTCCATACAGCTCTGTGTCCGAGAGAACTGAACTGCACGTGACTTCGTTGACCTTCATACATAAGACTTTTTCTTTGAGTTAAAATTCTTTTGTTGGACCGTCAACCATTTAAACCTAGAGAGAGCGGATTATCCTTGTGTGAAATATGTTGAGGAAGATTGTACTTGATGTTTTGAAGGCGCATGATCCAGACATAGCTGATTTCTCCGAGAAGCTGTCAAAGGTCGATGGTGTGGAGGGCGTAAACGTTTCCCTGTATGAGATAGACCGGGAAGTAGAGAATGTCAAGGTTACGGTAAAGGGAAGGCTTGACTTCAAGGTTATAGAGGAGGAAATTGAGAAAATGGGTGCATCTGTTCACTCTGTAGATGAGTCATCCGCCGGCGAAGAACTGGTAGAGGAAGCGGAAACAGCCTATGAAAGGGAAGGAAAGGGAAGCTGGTTCAAGTGATCCAATGTTGGAACGTCTTCTGAAACTGGGTGACATAGGAAGAAGATATTTTGTAGTTAACTCCTTCGACGGGGTCCTCACGGTTCTGGGTATAGTAATGGGTACCTTCATATCAAATATTTCTAATCCATACATACCGATTACGACGGGCATGGGAGCCCTAGTTGCCCTGGGAATAAGCGGATTTTCTTCTGCTTATCTTGCCGAGAGAGCTGAAAGGAGAAAGGATCTCAGTGAGCTAGAGAACAGGATGCTCAAGGACCTGAAGGGGACCTATCACGAGAAAAGAATAAGGAAGCTTTCGTTCAAGATATCAATGGTAAACGGAATAGCTCCCTTTGTAACTGGTCTTGTATGTGTATTTCCCTTCGTCCTTGTAGTTTTTGATATTATTTCCATGGACATAGCATACGGTGCCTCCATGGGAGTTTCTCTCGCAGTACTTTCATTTCTTGGATACTTCCTAGGCAGCGTCAGTAAAGGCAGGAGGCTGATTTCTGCCATAAAGATGCTTTTTGTTGGTATAGCAACAGCACTGATCCTTTACCTTTTGGGAGGTTTCTGAGTATATACACAAACTTTAAAGTTTTCTCATATGAAGTTTAGGTATGGCCATAGATGAGGAGATTGAGAAGACGAAGAAGAAGCTCAGGGAGACTCCGGTTAACAAGTCCACAGAAACGGACCGTGGGCGTCTCAAGGCAAAGATAGCACGGCTAAAGGAGAAGAAGGACAAAAAAGAGAAGGAGAGCCAGGCATCGGGACAGGGCTATGCAGTCAAACACAGGGGCGATGCAACCGTATCGCTTGTAGGTCCGCCTTCCGTAGGAAAGTCAACACTTCTGAATAGACTTACCAACGCCGAGTCTGATGTCGCAGGATATGAATTCACTACACTGGAAGTTGTTCCGGGTATGATGAAACACAAGGGAGCGAACATACAGATACTTGATGTGCCTGGTCTTGTGAGTGGTGCTTCGGAGGACATAGGTGGAGGGAAACAGGTCCTTTCCGTCATAAGGAATTCGGATCTGGTTGTTATTGTTGTGGACGAAGAAAAGATAGACATGGTTTCTCGGATGAAGAAAGAACTCTATGGTGCCGGAGTGAGGCTTGACAAGGAACCTCCCAACATGGACGTATTCAAGAAATCCGAGGGCGGGATAGAGATATCCACTACAAGAAATGTTGCTCTGGAAAAAGATACTATGGAGGAGGTACTCAGAGAAAATGGTTTTCTAAACTGCAAGGTAGTTGTTCGGGATGATATAACCCTTGATGAGTTTATAGACGGACTCATGGAAAACAGGGTATACATACCGAGTATAGTCTGTTTCAACAAGACCGATAAAGTCATTTCCTCCGAGCTCGAGGAGATTCGCAAAGGACGGAAAGACTGGATATTTGTCTCAGCAGAAGAAAGAGAAAACCTGGAAAAATTAAGGGAAATGATATGGCAGAAGCTCGGGTTAATGAGAGTATATATGAAAAAAAGAGGCAAGGAGCCAGATAGAGAAGAGCCTCTTATCGTCGAAAGTGGTTCGACAGTGCACGATGTCATGGACTCACTCAACAAGAGTTTCTCCAAGGAGCTCAGCTATGCCAAGATATGGGGAGAAAGTGCAAAGTTTCCTGGTCAGAAGGTAGGTGGTGAGCATACGTTGGTGGACAGGGATGTAGTAGAGCTGAGGTTTTAGGTGAATGATCTGAGATCTCTCTGACTTTTTCTATGGGAAAGTATATTCGATGCAGAAAGCCATTGGTCAAGTCCTATGTCCAGTGTCTGCTCCAGGTAACCCATTGTCTTCTTGTGGTCCTCGAACTCCATGGGTTTGTTTTTGAGAGCGTTTCTAACGGATTCTCTTACATTCCATACTCCTACCGGAAGTATGTACCCTGGCTTTGCCTCCCTCAGGACTATTACACCAGCCTGCTTTCTTTCCTGGTCCAGCTTTTCCAGGGCTGCAAGCCTCGCCGAGTAGTAGCAACCCCCTATCGATGCATACTCACTTCTGCCGTCGAACTCTTCATGGTCGCCGAATATAGCTATCGAGTCACGTGATGGATTCCAGGTTGTTTCGGGGTAGAATGCTTCTATGAGTTCATATCTCCACGACTCCGGTGTAAACACTATTACCCATTGGTTGTCGAGGTACTCTGCTTCATAGACCCTCCAGCTGTCTATCCTGGGATATGTTTTGACCTCCCTTCGTATATCCTTTCCAAGTATATCGTCGACTGCTGTTATGGACCAGCGTGTAGGTACCATCTTCCTCTTCGATTTTGTTCCTGTTCCGCCGATTGAGAATATTTCCTGTATCCGTGATACAGAAATGCCGCTATTGTACAGCTTTTTTACAGCCTTTGATGCCTTTAGGTCCGTGTCATAAAAAACTTCCTCCATTCTTCTATCGGATTCCATGCTTCCGCGCTGGAATGATCTGAGAGGAGCAGTCGGACCGTGTGGTTGTGACATACCGTCGATCCTTATTGTTTCACTTAGGTTTTTTTCAAACACTACCTCTGTTTCCGTGGGCTTCTTGGATAGTACAAGGTATCTTATCTCCTCTTCCTCGCCCCGTAGGTTTTCTATTTTGACATTTTTGTTTAATTTTTTCTTTCCGCGGGTGAGATTGCTCCTCATTGATATTATATCGTTCATGTCTGCCTTCCCGAACCACCTTTCTGGCTGTGAGTATATCGATG
>PUKU01000002.1 GCA_003550625.1 Candidatus Aenigmatarchaeota archaeon | reverse complement strand
TTTAGAACCAGGGTTCTCGATGAAAAGGGCAGGGAGGCTGCGATAACAACACGGAAGCCCAGCGTTGCCATAAACGAAGAAATAGCGAGCCTAGGTGAAGAGTGTACCATGGATAACTTTTCCAGGGAGTATAGGTATCTGGTAGAAAATCCACTTGAAATCGATGTCCCAGAAACCAAGTACAGATACACTGTTTTCTCCAATCTTCCTAATCTGATAATGGACCACATGCAGAGACACGAAGATGTGGAAACCTGGAACGAAGACAAGCTTCATGGAGAAGAAAAAGCTTCTGTTTCCTGGTTTCTGAAGGGCGTGGATCCAGAGTCCCTTCCGAGGGAAAGAGAGATAAATTATAGTCTCGACTCAAAAGACGGAATAGTCAACCTTTCAGTAGAGTTGGTTCTGAGGAAGAGGGAGGACTGTGTATGGGGAGTAGATCCACTTGATGCAGATAAATATCTTAATGCTGCCATGGGCCTGGAGGAAGGATCCAGGTTTTCTGTTCTACTGGAAAGGGCTCATAAGGCAGAGGAGCTGGCGGAATATGCTGCAGATCTCATAAGGGATTCTCAAACCAAGTACAACGAAGATAACTGGAAGAGAAACTTTGACGTGTATCGTGACTTTCTAACAACGGATATGGAGCCAGAGTTCTATTTTGATAGGTCGAAGAAATCCGATATGATACCCATAACTTCCGATCCATTTATGGTTGAGATGGACAAGTATGTGGACAGTATGAAGGGGGGTTTGGAGGGAGATGATCTGATGTCCAAGACAAAGAAGAATGTAATAAAAAAGACAAAGACTGCGGAGAGTAGGTACCGCATGCCCATAGACGGTTTTTTGAAGTACATCGAAGATGCTACGTACGATAGGTTGAAAGCCGGTTCAGTGGAATAGATTTTTATTTACTCCCGATAAACTGTTGTTTATGATAAAGCCGAAGGGTTTTTTTGCTTTGGTCGTGCCACTTACACTTTCCGTTTACTCTC
Source organism: Candidatus Aenigmatarchaeota archaeon (assembly GCA_003550625.1). Lineage (GTDB taxonomy): Archaea > Aenigmatarchaeota > Aenigmatarchaeia > PWEA01 > PWEA01 > PWEA01. Next base: position 5,474 of record PUKU01000002.1, on the reverse strand, counting down.
TGTTACTTAACGTATGGGGCATCGCCAATATTCCCATTCCAACCTGGGGTTCTGTTGTTTTAACTATAGTTTTTGGAACTGTGGTGGTTGTTTCTCTCCTGAGACTGAGTGAAAGGGAAGAAGAGAAGCTTCTATCAGATCATATGAACATACAGAATTAGCTACTGGTGTAACGCTGCGACGTTTCCACCACCCATAACCTCTCTCATTCTACTGTCTATTAGATCCTGTACTTCCCCCGGATTAGGTATCCCTTTTATTATAAAGAAGTCCTGGCCTGCGTCGACTCGGACATCCCCAACACCCACGATTTTCTCCATAAAAGGTCTGCTTATTCCACATCTCTGTAGCTTCATAAACGGTAGATTGGTAGTTCGGTTGGCGAAGATCCCTATGTCCTCATAGACGGCTGTGTCAGTTATTATATACCTTTCCACATATCTCCTCGTCTCTGCATAGACAAAGAAAACAAATGCCGAGGAAAAGAAAAAGGCCGAACCAAGAAGTTCAGGGTTTATGAGTTCTTCTTGAAATGGAAAGTTCAGGTCAAAAACAATCAAAACAACAGCTATCACCAACCAAATTAGTGCTGCAATGTACTCCTTGATAAAGCGTCGTCTGGCTGGTCTGAAACTCATGAGTATTTCCTCTTCCGACTTCTCCAGCCTATCCTTTAACGATGTCATGATATCATTGACAACTAAGGAATATTCGAACTGGTAGTTTAAATTTTTAAGATTTTTTTCGGGCTGGTTAACCTATTTAAATTTTTCTTTAGTATACATTATTATGCAAATTACAGAAAACATACTGCTTCTGAACGGTGCTGGAATTGACTCAAATGTCTACTGTATAGACAACGAGCTACTGGTTGACACCGGCACCGGTGCCTTTATTGAAGAAACATTGGAGCAGATGAACAGGTTCGGTGTAGATAAAAACAACATCAAAAAGATAGTACTGACGCACGAACATTTCGATCACATCGGAGCAGCAAGTGAAATGAAGAAGAAGCTTGGTGCTAATCTATTTGTCTGTGAGGACGCTGAGTTAAACAACGGCACAAGCCTCTCAGATCTTTTCGATGAGGATCTCGATGTACCCGATGTCGATGGGTATTTTTCCGAGGGAGACGAGATAAATACATCGAGCTACAGTTTCAAAGTTTTACATACACCCGGGCATTCACCGGGTTCTATATGTCTATGGGACAAACAAAAGGGCGTCCTAGTTTCCGGAGATCTCATATTCCGGGACGGTTTCGGTAGGGTGGATATTCCAGGTGGAGATGCCGATAAGATAAAGGAGTCTCTCAGAAGAGTAAAGGAACTCGGAGACATAAACGTACTTCTTCCAGGACATGGTACTCCTGCATCAAACAAAAACATCTACGACGATGGGGCCATAGAAAATATACTTTCGGAGATAGAGTAGTGGTAGAATGTCTGATGGAAAAAACGATGCATACAGTGGAAAACTATACCGCGGTGGAACCATACAGTTGACCCTGGATACATATGGAGAAGTCCTACCGGAGTACGAAGATAGAGAAGGAAGACAGTAGAACGTTGATTACAAATCTTTTTCTGCCCTTCCTATGTAGCTTCCCGAGCTGTCCAGAAAGTAAACCTTACCGGCGTCCTTTTTAAACATCGCCTGTGAACGTATGGGGTTTTTCTCTACATCCCAGTCCACTATGTTGTATTCGTCTGGAATTTCTTCTCTGAGGTCCTCCTTACTCTTTCTTTCCATGGGGGATAGTGGAACGTATCCCCTTTCATTGAGTTTATCCTTGAAGTTTTCTCCTATTTTCCCTTCCCTGTCCCAGTCTTCTGAATCAATCATTACTATCACGTTGAACTGTACCTAACTTCGAGTGCAAATTTTTTATATCTTAACCGACTTTTCCCTAGTCGTACTTGCCCGGGATCATCCATTTTTCATATCTTATCTTTTCACCGGGAACATTCTCTTCCGCAAGTAACTTTTCCATCGAATCTATCATGGGCGGAGGACCACAGATGTACCATATTTTTTTACAAGCTTCGTTTACATACTTCTCGAGCATCGCCCTGTCAATGTAGCCTGTTTCACCCTTCCAGTCCTGTGGCCAGCTGTCTGTGAGGGTGTTCACGATACGGAATCCCTCCCTTCTGTTCACCTCATCGAGTTCCTCTATGTAGATTATATCTTCTTCAGTTCTATTGCTGAATATCAGGGTCATTTTATTTTCCAGATTCCTCCTTATGGCATATCTTATAGCAGACATAAACGGGGTTATCCCTGAGCCTCCCGCAAGAAATACAACATCCTCCTCGATGGTTTCGTCGAAGTTAAGTGACTTGCCCCTGGGGCCATCGAGTATCAGACTATCTCCAACTTCAAGTTCATGTAGAGCCTTGGTGAACTCCCCTATCTTCTTCACAGTAAGCTCCACATAATCAGCTGTGGGTGAACTTGCATAGGTGAATGGTTTTTCTGTACCCTCGTGTTTAGAGGAGCCGGCTATAGATACTAGACAGTACTGCCCGGGTGTGAAGTCTATACTCTCCTCTGGAGCAAGACGAAAGGTCTTTACGTCGTGTGTTTCGTTTTTTATGTCTTTTATTTCTGCCTTCGTCCTTTTCAAAGGCCCATCGCCTCCCTGGCCTCTATTTCTTCTACCTCTTCGTAGGCCTCTTCAGAGCCACACGTCGGACACAAAGCAGGACCTGTCTCACCGTAGTGTATATCACTACAAACTCGACATTTGGAAAACTTTTTTGACATAGTAACTACTTTGTTTTTCATCTAAAAAAACTAGCTGGTTTGGGAGAAAAATCAGTGCGTTCCTCCGGCTGGTTCGCCGGCGACCGAACAGATCCAACATTCTTTTAAAGCAAGGCTTACAAACTGAACTTATGAAATATGATAAGTTACTGCCTTTAGCGGCTTTGGTTGTTTTCGTTGCTTTTCTTGGTTTTCAAACTCTCCCCGAAACAGATGTAGAGATGGAAGGGGACTTTCCGACCTTTGATTCGGAGGAGGACATGAAGCAGTATCTAGAAGAAGCAGATATGGAGCACGCTGCGGTTGGGGATACCAGGGATATGATGGCTGTGGAAGAAGGCGTCGATATGGATGTGGCCGAGGACAGAGCTGAGGAAAGGGAGGCTACCCCGGACGGTGAGGAGACCTTTGAACAGGTGCCCGGTATACAGGAGCCAGACTTTGCCAAACTCGGTGATAACCTATACTATAGCTCCACACATTTCCAGTCCAAGATAAATACAACCGTTTTGGATATCCCTGATCTCAAAATCGAAGAAAATGTAAGCGAAGGTGGTCAACTTCTCCTTCTTGAGGAAATGCTCGTGGTTTTAAACGACGATAGGGTCGTTGCGTATGATATGGAAGACTTCGATGTGTTATGGGAAAGGAACATAAAGGACGAGGCCGAGGACGGAAAGAGTACCAGGGTTGTATCATCCAGGGCCTTCGAGGACAGGATATTCTTACTACTGCAGACAGACATGGACTACGAGAGTCCGTGTCCATATAGACCAATGGATGGGGTAACAGTTCCCTGTTACGGTATAGTTTATCCTGGTTATAGGATGAACGTGGACAGGGCATTTACAGCACTCAATCTGGATCTTACAGGAGAAGTCGAGGGTAAGACGTCCTTTATAGGCGATCATTCCACCGAAGTCTATGTGACCTCCGAGTCCATCTATGTAACCTATGGTCAACAGGAGAAAACCTCAGAAGTTATGCAGGACTTTCTTTTGGAGTACGCCTCCGTGCCCTCCGAACTGGAGGATAGAATCATAGAGATAAAGAACTACGATCTTTCCGAGAGATCTGTTATGATAGAAACCGAGAGGGCCATCCTTGAAAACATGGACAGGGATGAACTCATGGACCTGGAGAAAGACATGGAAGGTTACACTCAGAAGGTGAAAAGGGAGGTAGATAAGACCGATATCATCAGATTTGATAGTTCTCTTGAAGAGGACTATGTAGCCACGGTTCCAGGAAACGTTATAGACAGGATGCATCTACATGAAAAGGAAGGCAGGCTCTATGGTCTGACAAGAATAAGCTCCCATCCTACCCTGTCTTATTTTTCGCCGTACTACGATTTCTTCGTCCTCGAGGAAGGGGATGAGATCGAATACAGGGAGGAGTTTCTGGATACGGGCCATGTTCAGACTGACTTCATTGGTGATAGGATGTATGTAGGAGACAGAGAAGAGCTGGTCGTATATGACTTTGTGGAGGGAGATAGAACTGATTCTTTCGAAGTGGGTTTTGCGTCCGTACATCCTTTCGGAGACGGAAAGCTTCTAGTTGGAAGGACCGAAGACTGGAACACGACCTTTGTATACTTGGATGAAGATCTTGGAATACAGGACGAAGTAGTTACAGATCGTAGAAGATACTCCAGAGCCTCCGGTGTTCAGGTTGATGGAAAGACGGGAAGGGCAGTGGTTACAGGATACCACGACTCCTTTGTTATAAACTTGGACAACGGTGAGATCGATACCGAAAAAATAGAAGTTTCAGGAAGACGTTCCTTCATAACAGATGAGTTCATCTACGTAGTCGACGGAGATAAGGTACACAGTCTAGACGAGGATTTAAATGTATACAGCACCTTTGAAGTTCCAACGGAAGAAGTGGATAGACCCGTTGAACCTATTCCAGAACCTATGGTAGATGTGAGATCTGGATAACTACCGTTATTCTAGCTTGCTTCTATGAACGTTTTTCCTTTTATCCTGTGCTTTCTGAGTATTCTCCTTCGAACTCCTTGTTAGCGTCTTCCAGTAGCTGGATAGCTTTTTCCTTGTACTCCTCTATACTGTGATCTTCCACATCTTTTAGATCATTTGGATTGAGATAAGGATTTATGCACATGTAATCACACTTAACCATCAATCCCAAAAAATTTAAATCTTTTCCGTGTGGTTACTCCGGTTTTTTAGTTAAGCACGTAGATGCTGTAGTTTAAAATCGTAGCTATGGTTACCCATGTTATGTACGGTATCAGTAGGTACATGGCCTTCTTTGAAACTCGGTTGAAAAAGTACATAGTTACCGCGATTGTGATCCAGAGTGCAACTATACCAACCAAACCGTAGACTATCGACGTGAGGCCGAAGAAAAGATAGGACCAAGCGGCGTTCAGGAAGAGTTGAACTCCAAAAACACCTACTGCTATCTTTACTGTTTTGTCAGAAAGATCCTCCATTAGAACAAGATATAGGGCTATTCCGATCAAGATGTAGAGCAGTGTCCAAATTATACTTATAACGTACCCGGGTGGTGCAAACCATGGAAGTACAAGTCCTGCATACCAGGTATCCACGGTCTGTGAAGTAAATACAGACCCGATAAAACCAGCACTCAAACTTACAAGTATTGAAAAAACAAGTTTTACCCCGTTCCTTATTTCCATTGTTCAAACAATACCGTTTTCGGTATTAATA
>PUKU01000081.1 GCA_003550625.1 Candidatus Aenigmatarchaeota archaeon | reverse complement strand
CTTCTCCAGGTACTCGTCGCCTACGAACCTCTTCGGCACTGTTCCTGTATTCAGTTCTATCTTATCGTTTTGCTTGCACCGCTCTATCATTATCTTCTCCGCCTTCATCTCATCCGTCGCCTCGAAAACATAAACCTTTTCGGCATACTTGGCCAGAAGCGTGGCAGCCTTAAGGCCGGAGTCGGCGCCTCCTATAACGGCAACCCTCTTGTTTCTGTAAAGTGGACCGTCACAGGTTACACAGTAACTGACTCCTTTACCAACAAGTTCCTTTTCACCCTCTATGTTCAGTCTTCTCTTGTCGGCTCCAAGAGCAAGTAAAACGGAGTGTGCTTCGAACTTTTCGTCCTCCGCTTCCAGAACAAACGTGTCTCCTCTGTCTATCCTCTTGATCTTTTTCTGCTTTACCTCTACTCCTATATCCTCTATCTGCTCTTTCATCCTCTCCGTCAGTTCCCTGCCTTCGATCTCCTTGGAACCTGGCCAGTTCTCAACGATATAGGCCTCACTACAGAGACCACCGAACTCCTCGCCCACGACAACTACATCTAGGTCGTATCTTTTAGCGTACAGTGCTGCAGTATAACCAGCCGGCCCTGCACCTACAACTACAAGATCGTACATTCTAAAACCTCAAATTCTTTCATCTATCCATTCGTTTATGTCTTCCTTGGTTCTGTTTCCAACAAAGCTATCGATGACTTCTCCGTCAACAAACAGGTTTACGTTGGGAACACTTCTCACGCCATACTCCTGTGGTTTCTCCTCGGCTACGTCTATGTTTACCTTGACCACGTCTATATCATCCCTTTCCTTGCCTATCTCCTCGATAGTCGGCTTCAACTGCTGACATGGCATACACCATTCTGCCCAGAAATCCACCAAAACGGGTTTTTCCTTTGAAGTTTTTACTACCTTCTCGTCGAAGTCATCATCATTTGCATTTTTCAGAGCCATATTATCACCTCTTCAAAAACCACATGAGCCGCAGAACGAAGAACATGTTGAACAACCACCACTGCCTGTAACCATTTTGTTTTTCCTGTAGAGTTCGGACCAGCATTTCCTACAGACCATCACCTTACCCATTTTCCTGTGGTTGGCCTCCAAAAGACTATCTTCTTCGCCACAAATATCACAGCCCATAACCATCAACAAAACTTGTTTTATGTAATTTAAATAACTAACGAAGAACGTCATATTTAGCAGCCAGTACCGCCAGAAATACAGTAATAAAAGCCAACCAGAAAGAACCAGTGAGAGATTTCTCCACGGGAGCAGAGACTGTCATGCTGTCCATTTCTACAACGGAGTTCGAGGATCCTACCACATAGGGTAGATCTGGATCCACGTCCATCTGCTCAGCCTCAGGGTCCATTTCGTTCATTTGAACCATCTGTGGGAATATACTGTTGAGCAACAGGGCACCTATAAACAACATCACAGTAAATGAAACAGGTATCCACACGGCCTTCCTCAGCCCAAACCTCTTCATCTGCTCTTCCCACCACATCCCCTTCGACACGGATCCAACTATAACTGCCACACCACCTATCAGGAAGAGCAACTGCATGGCAGGTATTGCATATTCAAGTAACGATATAGTCATGGGACTTCCCATCACATTGATCTCATAGTAAAAGGGAGAAACTGCAAAATCAAGTACATCCCCAACGCTGACCCTCCACCATGCACCCGAAAAAGGTATGAAGAACATGAGTACACCTACAAGAACACCGGGCCAGTTTACCCCGTTCATTCTGTTTCCATCATTAGCACTATCTTCACTCATCCAGATCACCCATTTCTTCAAACTCTCTTATCTCCACTTCCAGGCCAAAGATTTCCAGATCAACCAAGGTATCTCTTAGATCAAGGTCCAGAACGTCCCTGGTAAGGTCTTCCTGATCTTCTTCGACCATCTCGATGAGTTCTTCATCAGAGATCTCATCTTCATGGACATTCTGCACCACAGCATCTTCCATGGTTTCTGTGTCTATAAACCCAACTAGATCAAACTCCGTCCTTTCACCTGCTGAAAGCACCGTTTTTTCTGCAAGTTCCAGGCTACCCGACTTCTCATCATCAAGATACAGATCTGCCGAGAACTTTCTTACTGTGATATCATCACCAAGCGGAGAATCAAATTCAAATGTAATCTTTACCTCCCCTGTTTCATCGTCTACATCCTCTTCCACTGGTTCAAAACCACCCAACTCCTCCATTGCCTCAAACTGGCCCAATGCGTCCTCCATTTCTTCCTGGGGTGGCGAAACCATGGACTCTATGTCCCAGTCATTGGAGGCAAATGCCATCACAAATGGTCCAGCTACCAGTAAGACTGTGATAAGGGACAGAACCATTCCAAGGACCCTCTTTGACATAGAAGAGAAATACAACTTCATACTTAAATTTTTACAATTTCGGGATAGAATAAAATAATAAATAAGAAAAGGTAGTGAAACCCGGTAGTTAGTCGCAGTTAACGACAAAAGTCCGAGCTACTCTTCAACTTCTTCAGGTTCTATGACTATTTCTTCTTCGCCTTCAGGCTCTTCACCAGGCTCTATGAATATTTCTCCCTCTTCGTCGTCCATATCTTCCTCCATCTGCTGCATAGCTTCTATTTCATCGGCTGTCTCTTCTATGTCTATGGCTTCGGGGAAGAGTATTTCACCGTCCTGGCTGACGAACATGGAATGTTCCTGTGGTCCCATCATTCCTTCCATGAGTATTACTATCTCATAGAGACCGTACCTCTCGTTGACTTCCTCGGCCTCGATGTCTTCCATTCCAGGTTCCATCATGTAGTCGTTGACGAACTCAAGGGCCTTGTCTGCTGCTTCTTCTGGCGGGATCACATCTTCCTCTGTATCCCTGGCCATAGGTGAACCTTGAGCAACAAAAACAAGGGTAATCACAAGAAGAACTCCAAGAACTCCGGGAACAAGCTTCCATGGGCTGACCTCAAACTCAACGTCTCTGGCCTTGGTACCCTTGGACGTTTCCTTCTTCTTTGTCTTCTTCTTTCCCTTGTGAACCTGCGAAGCATGTACACTGAGCCCTCTTTTTGTATCAAAGGACCTTCCACATACATCACATTCAAATTCTTCTGACATGCCCTGAAAGTTATTTCCATAGACTTATAAAAGTTGTGTTACAGCCAGAGCAGCAAAACAAAACACATGAACAACTAATATACAAAGAGGTCTGTTACCTTGGTAGTTCAAAAGTACCGGCAAAAGGTTCCTTCATAACATTTAAATAACGTCAAAACCTTATCCTTATTGGTAAACATGATACACACAGGAAACAAACTGAAGAGGCATGTTGCCGTTGGACTCTCGACCATAGTTTTGTCCCTGTTAATGTGGTTTCTTGGAGTTCACGAACAGAGAATTGCGGGTGCTATACCATTCTTCCTGCTCTTCTGTATAATGGCCATGGGTCCAGCAAAGAGACTGTGGCCGTCCATATGGAAAGTCAAGGGATGGTCAAAGATGTTTCCGATAACATGGAGAAGTGAGCTAGGTATCTGGTTCGCGACATGGTCCGTTGTACATATGTTCTTCGTATTCCACGCCAGAGACTGGGCCGTTGTGGACTATATAACCGGAATGAGCCCATGGGCCTTTGGTGCCTTAGTTGCTGTTATCATGGCTGTTGTTCTTGCAGCAACGTCTACGAACAAAGCCCTTGTGTTTTTCGGTGCAAAGTCCTGGAAATGGCTGCAGAACGCAGCACATATAATCTGGTGGCTGAGCGTAGTTCATACCGTAGACCGCGCAGTTCTGAGAACCGGATTCCCGTCTGCGGATCCACTACACTGGATATACATAATAATGATGATCACAGTTCCCTTGCTGCAGATAGCAGCATTTGCAAAGGTGGTCTCGGAGTACAGAAAAACGGGGAGCTATCCCAACGACATACTCTGATCCTAAAGCTTATTAATAGTCCTGCTTAAGTTCTGATGTTATGATAGACACACACTGCCATCTGGAGTTCAAGCAGTTCGACGGTGACCGCGAAGAGGTTATAGAGAAGTCCAAGGAAAGGCTCAAGGCCATAGTTGACTCTGCGGCCGGGATGGATAAAGCCAAGGAAGTGCTGATGTTGCACAGAAACCACAAGAACTTCATATTTCCAAGTCTCGGTATACATCCCAAAAGGGTGCTCAAAGCATCGGATGGAGAACTGGAAGACTACATGAGTCTGATAAGACGTAGGATGAACGAAGTTGTTGCTGTTGGTGAGGTAGGTTTGGACCACGCACAGGTCAAGGACCCACGGGATAGAAAAAGATGTAAGAAGGTATTCGCAGACTTCATAAAACTATCGAACGACCTCGGTGTACCTGTGGTCGTTCACGCAAGAAGAGCAATGGACGAAACTCTGAGGATACTGAAAAGACACAACGAAGGAGATGCTATAATACACTGTTTCGCTGGCAACATAAAACATCTAAAAGAAGCACTGGAACAGGGTTACTACATATCACTCGGGGGCATGGTTTTTCGTCAGAAAAAAAAGTATGAGCAACTGATAGATGCACTTCCTCTAGAAAACCTGCTCCTGGAGACGGACGCACCTTTTCTAGCCAAGAAGAAAAGCCATAGATCGGAGCCGTGGTTCATATGGAACGTTGCGGAAAGGATAGCCGAAGTCAAAGGCGGTGACTTCAGAAAAGTCTGGAGAAAAGCGGGTGAAAACGCTGTCAAAGTATTCGGTCTACCTATAGATATTTAACCCGTTAAACAAAAGTAAAATAAGGTTTTTATGGTTTTAGACAAGGTCAGAGGAAAGACTTCTGAAAAGGAAAAGAGGGTGGGGCTTTTTGTAGACGGGCCCAACATACTCAGAAAACAGTTCGAGGTAAATCTAGATAGTTTGAGAGAAAGGGTATCCAAGTACGGAAGGATAACCAATGCAAAGGTTTTCATGAACCAGTTCGCCTCTGAAAAACTGATAGAAGCCGTGGCTTCACAGGGTTTCGAGCCGGTCATATCCCTCGGCGGGGAACAGGAAGGCGAAGGAATGAGCGACATAGATGTTTCAATGGCTGTGAAAGCCGTCGAAGCATTGGAATACGGACTTGATATCATGGTACTGGTCACAAGAGACGCAGACTTTTTACCGGTAGTTCAAAAGGCAAAGAAGGAGGGTGTCAGGGTAGTTGTAATGGGAATGGACCCTGGCTTTTCTACCGCTCTGAAAAACTCAGCAGATGAAGTACTCGATCTGAAGAAATACATGAATGAAGGATAGACTACTCTATTCTGAACCTTAGGAACGCAGCAACTCCACCCATACTATAGAACTGCTCTCCCTCGCTTGTATCGGCAGATACAAACTCAACCTCCGCACCTATATCCTTGGCCCTTTCCTCGATTAGATCAAAGATGTCCTGTCTACTGACATCTGTATCTTTACCACAGTCAGGACATGTTAGCTCATCATCACTGTCAACTATTTTTGTCTCCGTGTAACCACAGTCACATGTTATCTCTACGTTTTCCTTGTCAAGTTTTTCTGAAAGTATGACCCTTTCCGCTGCACCTAGATCGAAGGATTTCATTACCTGATCCACGCCGTAGGCCACCTTACCACCTTCTCTCAACCTATCAAATACTTCCTGAAGTACCTCCTTCTCCTTTTCTAGCTCCGTTTCACGAAGCTGCTTTCTACTTCTTCTTAGAAGCTCCTCGAAACCCTGTCTACCTGTGTAACTGGTACTGTTTATGGATATTATGCTCTCCTTGATGGACTTCGGAAGGTAGTCACCCTCAACAAACTTCTCCTTCAACGGACCTGGTCCGCCAACGATAACACCCTTGAGCTCATCAGTATTTAGAACCTGCCGTGTGGTCTCGGCAACGTTTTTAAGGTAGTCGTCAAGAAGTCCCTCGCGAACACGGTCGTATCTCGCGGCAGACTGACCACCTGGCTTGGACTTACCCGGAACCATACTGGATATGTGCTGCTTAGGGACCACCTTCTTCCCCTTTAGAACACCTATATCCGCCTCCGAGGTATCCATAACAAGCATACCGTACTCTTCCCCCTCCTCCAACATCTCCTTGAGAGGATCCAGTTTGAACTCTTTACCACAGCGGTACAGTTTAATCTCTATAGGTTCGAAAGGTTCTATATCCCACAACTTTATGTCTGAAGTCCCTTCCCTCTGGGAAACGTTTCCACAGAAGACCGCAACACCATTGTCAGGCGTCCTCTTGAACTCCTTGAGATGTTCTACCATCTTGGAAAGGGCGGACTGCACATTTTTCCTGGTCCTCTTTGACTTTATATTACCTGCTTCGGCCTCCTCCTCCCTCAACTGATTAACTATCTCCCTGAGATCATAGTCATGAGGACAGTATACTGTAACAAGCTCCGTACCCCTGCCTCTAATGGAGTCTATCTTTTCCACAAGCCTCTTGAGCTTTCTTCTGTTGTCGGCCTTTATTACCATTGTAACACCCATGAGTAATAGAAGTTCACTGTTAAAAGAGCTAAGCGATCTCTATCTTCTTTATAGTTATCGGCTGGTTTTGTACCTTTACACCAGCCCCGGAGTCCACGGTTCTCTGGTAGCTTATGTCCTCTATATTTACTGTACCTTTTATCACATCAGCCATCCTTTCTATCCTT
>PUKU01000058.1 GCA_003550625.1 Candidatus Aenigmatarchaeota archaeon | reverse complement strand
AAGCCTGATGGCTGGTTCAACGAAACCATAAATCTCTGGGAGGCAACCGAGAACAACATCGGTGCATGGGGCGAAAATGCCGCAGGGGAAGGAGGAGGAGAATACTTTACTGTCCAGAACGATTACGAGACAGAGCTTGATGAACCGACAGTTGAAAGGGACGGTGAGATAGTATCCAGCAACGTCCTTTTCCTCGAGTGGGATATACCGAACCTGGATAACGAAGAAGTTGAAGATCTTCAGTATGCCGTCGGAAAGCAGGTATATCCCGATGATGGTTGGGATTCAGCAACCGACTGGGTCGATGCAAGTACAACGCAGATAGAGAGAGGAAATCTAACTACCCAGGAACTTGATTTGGTTTACGATGAAACACACTTCTTTGCGGTTAGGTACAGGAAGCACAGTTGGGGCGACTGGAGCACCGTTGGTACAAGTGGATCGATGAAGTATATTCCATCGGATGAGCCGACAGATCCACCAACACCTGTCGAGGTTTCCGCACCTATGGACATACATACAGATCCCGTGATAGAAGCAGAGTGGACCGAGAGCACACAGGACTCTGACTATGAGATAGACCGATACGAATACGCTATAGGAACCGCCAAGCACAACGACACAGGATGGAATGACACTACCGATGGCTGGGTTAGTACTGGACTCGAGCGGGAGATATCCGAAGAGTTCGATCTCAACAATACGGAAACGTACTATGTAAACGTTCGTGTGATCGATACAGGAGGATTTATCAGCGAAGTTAGTTCTAGCAGTGGAACCACATACTACAACCAGACGAAACCGACTACGACGGTTGTGCAGGTCGGTAACGATACCTACGGACACGATTACTGGTTGGACGATACAAATGACACTGTGACCAATATAACGGTCATTGGCAACAGGAATATGACTTGTTATTACTCGCCCTACAACAGAGGCTTCGTGGATATGGAGAAGAACTTGGAAGGAGGTAGATGCAACGCCACAGGAGAGGAATGGGGAATCAACCACACCTGTTCCATGGATCTCGACGAAGGGGAATACACCCGATACATAGCCTGTAAGGATACGGATGGTAGGGAGCAGCAATCCGACGAGAATACAGAGGTGGACTTCTACGTTGACCGCAACTCTCCGGTTATAGACGTTATGCACCCAGAGGAGATTAACTACACCGAAGGACGAGGCAAGTTCGGTCCAGATGATACAATCAAGGTAAACATAACGGACATGCCTGGAACTGTCGATTCCCAGAGTTTCGCCATCTACGAAAACGATACCGGAGATTTGGTTGAGAATGGAAGCCTTACTAAGGTTACGGACAATCCTTACTCCAATAACTACACATACAGTTGGGACACAGATGACGTGCCTTCGGGCAACTATTCGCTTGTTGTTCACGCCGAGGACAAGTTTGGACATTACGACAACAGCACCACGGTCTTCGAGCTGGACAAGGAACCGCCTAACATAACGACAGATATAGGCGAAGAAAACGTCACGGGCGAATACTTCCAGGACAACTTCGACATTACCACAAAGTTTGAAGACTTCGACAACGCCTACTACGTAATGGTCGACAATTATCTACAGGTGCTCCAAGAAGGTGAGAACCTTTCTGAAGGTGGTTACGGAAACGACTGGAAATGGACAGAGGAGATAAATATAACAGGCTTAGAGGACGGAGTTTATAATATAATTTACGGGGCAAACGATACCGTAGGAAACTGGGCCGAAGAGTCTGTGGAGTTCTACGTCAACCGTCATACATGGTTCAACAAGAGCATAGACTACCTGGAATGGCCCGAGAATACAAGAAAGGAGGACGCTATAGATCTGTCAAACCACTTTGAAGACACTGTAAACGTCTCATCCGAGTTCTTCCACAGCGATCCCGATAAGGTGACGGTAGAGTTTGAAGAAGGTAAATATATAGAGGACGGTGAGTTCGCAGAGTTCTCTAACTGGGATTATACGAAGACAGGCGATATAACCGGCTGGGATGGTGAGAAGTTCGTTGCTGACCTACAGGACTCACCCGACCCTGAAAACATAACATTTTCGCAGAACGTTTCGACAGTGGAAGCTTGGAAGGAGTACGAGTTCAGTGTACAGCACAGTACAGATAACACGGACAGTTCTGAGTTCGAGTATGGTATCTCGTTGGTACAGTATGATGGCAATGATGAAGTGATCAAGGAAACGGTCTATGACTTGGAAGCGACGGAAGACTGGACCGAACACACAGTGGAGTTCGTCACTAAGGAGGACATGGACAAATTGGAGATAGTACTTCGACAGGAACAGCTTTCTGAGGAACTCAGCACAGAGTCACTGTGGACCGGTATGAGTTTGTTTGAACGATACAGAGCACCCAGGGTTTCATTTGAGCCCGATGATCACTTCAGCGGCGTCGAACACGTGGTGTTCTATGGTACGGACAGGTACGGAGTAACTGAGCCCAGTGACAACGTTACCCTTAATCTGACGGACGACAACTGTGAACCGGAAGAAGGCGACTGGGTTATAGACGAGGAAGACGAGGTTTACTGCGGCGGCGCCAACGCTGAACTCATGGAGAACGAGGGAACGGAATCGATAACAGTGAAGGGTGACACATCTCTAAACTTCACAGATATAGAGATAGATATACCGGTTACGTTTGACGACAATAGCAGGACAAAAATAAAGCGGAGTACCTTCAACGAAGATATTGTCGTGGCCGGACAGAGTGAGGTAAATGCCACTGAGTCAGGATTCTACGGTTCAGTTGAAGTCAAGGAAAGTGGAACATTTAGAATCGAAGACTCACCGGAAACCGTAGACGACATAGAGATAACAAGCAAGGATGCCGAGATGCATGTAGGATCGGATACCCTGATCGGCACCTTCTATTATGAAAAAGGAACTGTGATCTTCAATAGCTCCACTATAATCGGTGGCGTTGAGATAAATGTAGTAGAAGAGGGCGAAGCGGAGCTCGAGGGACTCGTGACAGGTAAAGAAGTTAACTCGGGATTTGACCTAACAAGACAAAATACTAAACTAGGAGAAATTCACATAAACAATACAGATATCTGGGGAGAACTGGTCGTAGAGATGAACAAAGACTCGTCTCTAGAAACTGTGGATTCGGAACTGACCAAGTTGTTTTCACAGGAACATTCCGATTTATATCTGAACAATACAGATATAGACGATTTACAAAGCCGAGGTTCTATTGAGATGGTGGACTCCTGGGTTGGAAGACTGGAGATCTGGCAGTCTGCTCATGTTGTTTCCGACAGATCTGAGGTTGAAACATTGGAAACCTCCATGAGTTCCACGACCGAGGAAGTGAGCATCGAAGGAAACGTCACTATAAACAGTGTTGATGAGTTTGAGACAGGAACCGTCGTCAGGACCTTCCCAGTAAAGATACTAAACGAAGATGGGAATCACCTCGATTATGTAAATGTAAATGGAGAGGATGGATTTGAGCCGGATCCCTTCGTAAGCATAACAGAAGACTTCGGAAACCACAACGATAAACTCATTCTTGAGGTAGAATATCTGAACTTCGAGAATCTGACACTTGACACGGATACTCCGGTTAAAATACAGGACAGAGTCCTTGATCCGGAACTGGACGGTGATCCGATAAGTATCACATATGAAAATAATAAAGACAATATGACAGTCGGTGACAGTTCGTGGATCGGTGGAAACTTGGATGAACCGAACATAACTGTAGGAGAGTATTCCGATCTGAACGATGCTGAAAATAATCTCAATGAGGGCGACGTAGAGACGGTGCGTATAGGAGACGGAGCGGAGACTTTGGTCGAGTTTGACTGGAACTTCAGCACAGACCACCAGTTCCAGGTCATAAACGCAGACAACGAGTCCGAGAACTACGGTGATCGGATAGAGATATATAGAGGCAAACAGGATGGAAGGAGCTGGTTAAATGTTTCTGGAATAAACCTGGAGGACAATAACATCGAAGGTTCCCGTAAGAATATTTATTTCGAATACATCTCTGCCAACTTCGACGGGGACGAACCACCTTCTATTTGTGTCGTAGATGGTGAAGTAGGTATTATAGAAGATATAGGTAGCTGCGAGGATGGAATCCATCTCAAGGAGGAGGATGAAATAGAGGGTATAGCCATGGAAATAGTCGGTGGTGAGATGTACAATGTATCCGGTCTTCAGAACTCCGCAGCTATAGAGATGCCAAGGAAACCTCCAACCTACTCCGATCCACAGCCTGAAGATGGTGCCGAGGGAATTTCGATCAGTACACAGCTTTCAGTTGAGGTCGTGGACGAGGAGGAAGATGATGAGTTGGACGTTACTTTCTACGATTCCAGCGGTTCAGAGATCGGAGAGGACATCGAAGTTGCCTCTGGATCAAGAGCACAGGTTACGTGGTCCGGTCTTGACTACAATGAAACATACGGATGGTATGTTGTGGTTGACGACGGAACTTCAACAGTTGAGTCCAGTGTATGGGAGTTCGCCACAGTAGAGGAGGAAGACGATGACGATGACGATGAAACAGGTACCAGTCCAGGAACAGGTTCCGGTCCGTCGCCAACACCGAGAGACGATGGAATGGTTGTAGAGGAGGAAGACGATGTAGTGAGAATAAGAAACATAGGCGAAGAGGATACTTCTGAACTGGATCTGGAGATATCGGACTGGGATGGAAACATATACCGCCTTGTTCTCGAGAGTTCTGAGGTTATAGAAGGAGATATTACCTTGAGACTTCTGGATGAACTACCAGTCAGTGAGCCAACTGTTGATGGTTATGAAGTAAGCATATTCCAGAATATAGAAGTCGAATCTGAAATTGAAAGCAGCATAGATACTGCTTACATGTATTTCGAGGTACCTAGTAGCTGGGTATACGATGTAGGTAGCGACGGCGTAGGTCTTTGGAGATACGAAGAGGAGTGGAGCTCGCTTTCTGTGAGGCAGGTCGAAGGAGCCCAGGGAATTTTCAGATACAGGGGAAGTATGCCAGAGTTTTCCTACTTCTCCATACTCGGTAAGGTGGATGACATCGAAGATATGGTACCTGAAGTAGGGTACTCTATCGTTGAGGGTACTGTACTGGACAAGGAAACCGATGATCCCGTAGTCGGCGCGGAAGTAACACTGAGGGACTCTGAAACGGATGAACAGTGGACGACACAGACCAACGAAGAAGGTGTTTACTATGTCGAGGTTCTGCCCGATACGACCTTGGAAACTGAAGTTGAGCATGAAGACTACACCGGAGGCTTCGAACTACTTGATACAGTGGAGGATGAAATACATGTGGTTGATTTCAGACTCGAGCCATTGGATGTAGAAGAGAGAGGATACGTCCTGTATGTACTGTTCGCAATACTCATTATATTAGCTCTGTCGGGTCTTCTTGGATACTACTACTATAAGAAGAAAACGAAAACAGGATACGGCGGCTACTCACCCCGGTCTACTAGAAAAACTCACAGAAGAAAGGGTCCTGTTCAGGTATCTACCCAGAAGGTTCTGTCCAACCCCAACATCTTCAAGGGCGATAAGATCAGAATCAGGGGGAAGGTCGAACCCTACCAGAAGTACAACGGTAAAACATTCTACAGGATAAGAGACAAGTATGGCATGATAGACGGTGTATCCTCCGAACCCGATCACAGCGGAACTGGTGTAGTAGAAGGTAGGTTAAAGATTGAGCGTGGCAGACCATGTCTTTACTTCTAAATATTCTTATTTTATCCTGTATCTGAGGAAGGCAGCTATGCCACCTATTCTACCAAGCTTCTCACCGGACTCATGTCTTTCTGAAACTATCATTACATCGGCACCCTTTTCCTCCGCCTCGTTGACCAGATCTCTGTACTGTTTGATTTTTTTCTCAGATACAAGTACGGATTCGACGGCCCCGAGATTTATCGCTTCGTATACCTCTTCATTTCCGTATGCTACCTTTCCCG
The DNA here is from genome assembly GCA_003550625.1 of Candidatus Aenigmatarchaeota archaeon. Taxonomy (GTDB): domain Archaea; phylum Aenigmatarchaeota; class Aenigmatarchaeia; order PWEA01; family PWEA01; genus PWEA01. Next base: position 819 of record PUKU01000058.1, on the reverse strand, counting down.
TGTCCTTTGAAAGCTCTTCCAACAAACTTTCGACCATCCTACTTTCTTCGGATAGCCTGGAGTCTTCGACTACCCTCTCTATCACGCCCCTCTTTACAACCTCCTCAACCCCAGTTATATCTGCATGGCTTGTGCTTGTTTTAGTACAATGCTCGGTGAGAGATTTTCTCTCTAAAAGTTTGTAAAGTCCATCCTTTACGAAGCCCGGTCCTCCGATCACAGTGTGGTCAAAATCGGGTGATTTCCTCTCTATGAACGAAGCTACCTCGCCCAGGTAGTCGCCCGTGTCCTCGGAAGCATATTGCTTACCCGATCCACCTGATCTTATGGTTGATATTATATCTATGCTGCTGCTGACCCTTGCCAGTGTTGCCATCTCCCTGTCTATCACACAAACAAGTACCTCTGGTGGTTTTCTGTAGGCCTTCTTCAATGTTTTAATCTGCCATTTCTTCCAACCCTCTTCCTTGACCACGGTGAGTACCTTACCTGGCTCAGCAACTATTGTATGGTAGCTATCAAGTTCAGTGTCCTCGGGTCCATCCTTTATAGGTCCTGTCAAGCGAAGATTTCCAGTGTGTTCGTGGAAACCCATCTTTTCAAGTTTCAGGGTGAGGTATACTGGCCTCTTATCTCCTTTCTCCTGGCCATCCTTCCTGTCTATCATCTTTCTTCGCATGGTTCTGGAACTTACAAGGTCACCCTCCTCCAGAACGTTCTCCAGCTCCCACACATCGTTGGGATTTTCCACCTTAATCTTCAGCAAACCTTGCTTCTTATCCCCTTTGAGTATTTTCATCGTATCACGGGCACAAATAT
>PUKU01000011.1 GCA_003550625.1 Candidatus Aenigmatarchaeota archaeon | reverse complement strand
TTTTTGAGGTGTTTCATTATCTCGTCTATACCGGTTTCAATTATTTTCATGTCTACTCACAGTCAAATGTAAGCGTTTCGGGGATTCCGAGTCCACCGGTGCTTTTTTTGTCTATCTTAAAAGATTCGGGCATGCCTTTTACCCTACAGTTTTCTACGTCTTCATCACTAAAATAAATATGTGCCAGGTTTGATCTATCCCTGGTCTGTACACCACCTGCTTCAAGCTCCCCCTTTCTCAAGAAAACATTCAGACCGTTTTCTGAGCGTGCATCGGGATCGTTTTCGAGTCTCTGAAGGAAACTGGGTGCATTCCCAGGAATATAACACGAACTTTCCCACATTCTGTAAAGGTTTTCAATCTCCGTTATTTTGTCGTTTTCGCCGTCTAACACAGCTCTTGTTCCGTTTTCAAATACACCAGATTCTATTTCATCCACAACAAGATATGGAATCTCATAGTGTTCTTCTGGTTCCTTTTCCAAAACAGCACCCGAGAACTCTTCCAAAGGTGCGTGATCAACTTCGTCCTTCAGTACAAGTATTTTATCCTCTGCTGCATCTAAATCTCCTATATCTGAACCATTTTCAAATACAACTATCTCCCCGTATGTCCAAGAGTTTTCTCCATCTCCTGAAGCAAGACTTTCTGTGAGATGTTCGAAGTCACATGCTACTATCTCCATTGATACAAGACCACCCGTTCCTGCTGCTATGAGGGGGTCCTCGGATCCTTCCAGTTGGATGGGCATTTCTCTGGCCCTTTCCTTTCTCAGACTGAACAGTCCGCCCGAATCAACCAGCTCCAAGTCGTAGTCGGTGTGGACATAGACTTCCCACGGGCTTCCAGTACTTACACCCGTTATATCTTTTTCTATGTCGACTTCGTAGCCTCTTTTGAGTGATATATCTTCGATTCTATCGGTCCATCCATCCATCCCATGTTCTCCCATCAGAGGTTTCTGATCTCCGTCGAGTGTACCGTTCGTGATTAGCTCTCGTATGGCCGAAGACGAATCTTCAAGCCCCTCGCCTTCTTCAACTATCTGGTTTATCGAAGAGAGTATAGCACGATCTCCAAGTATTTGAGATGCCCTCACAAGGTCATCTTCAACCGAATGGTAGAAATGGTAGCTACTTTTTAATCTGACCTGTTCACCCACATCAGCTCCGTATCCTCCCATGGCTCCTCCGAATGTAATTGAAAAAGCTACAATGGGCAGGACCATCAAAATAGTGATTATGGAGAAGAACTGACCCCTTCTTCCTTCCATTAAAAGATCGGTTTTGGCCTTCATATTACCATATTTTGAGTGTGAACTTTCCAGGTCCCCATAAATAAGGAACCTCTCCGAGCTTTGTTTCGTCGACTGCTATATTTCCTTCTGATATCCTCAGGTTTATCTTACCACTGTTGTCAACGTCTAACTTATCCAACAACCTGTCTACGAGATCGTCCAGTGCATCCTCCTCCGGGTCCCATGCATCCGAGGTATTGCCTACACCCAGTTGATACTTTTCACCTGTTTCAAGTTCGACCGTTCTCTCTCCGCCTTCATATTTAGGAAACACATCTCCGTAGCCAACTGATCCATTCACGGCTACTGTGTATATTACTCTACTGTCCGGTGATCCACCTGTAAAGTTTCCTGCTTCACTTGATGTATCCACGGTTATTGTATTTTCGCCGTGTGATATGTACTTTGGAGGTATTGCTATGTTATGTGGATCACCTAACCTCGAATAATCTTCTCCGTATTCTGAAAGGTTGTAGATGTTTTCATCGACCTCACTGTTTGATATATTTACAACAGATGTCCAGAAACGCGATGGATACGTGGTTACATGGGCTTCCAGTACTCTTGCTGCTTCACCTACCCAGAACTGTCCCTCCTTAGGAGACTCTACTTCTCCCCCAAAGGAATCCGAACTTATCGTAAGCGGCACCTCGCCGTGTTTGAGAGGCTCTATCTTATGTGAATATGTTATGTTGATGTTTGATTCCTTGTACAACCTGTCCTCAACTCTGCGTTCTGGTATGACCCTCTGTTCCTCCATGGTTGCTTCCAGTATATCGTGTGCTATTCTTTCATAGACTTCCTCAAGTTCATCGGGATCCACCCTGTAGAACTCACCTCCTCCACATTCTGCAGCTTCTTGGAGTTCTTCTATCGCCTCCTCCTCGTCCTCCTCGACAAATGCAACGGCATGGACTGTTATATCATGGTTTTTGTATGCTCTACATGCTGCTTCTATAGTGTGATCTCTGCTGTTGTCCAGGCTTTCGTGGTATATGGCCTCCTCCATGTTTGTTGGCTGATTGGAGTTGCCTCCAGAAAGTACAACCATGGATCTGTACCTGTACTCGGATGCAGATATCTCGGCATCAAAGGAAGACCCCTCGTCTTCTGGTTCAAATAGGACTGCGAGTACATTTTCTTCATCTTCCATAATTTCCTTATCTAACAGGTTACTTGTGAACCCACCAAGAGAGACGTTGTCCACATACCAACCTTCGTATTGATCTTCAACTTCTTCTATGCTGTCGAACCTGAACCTTGCTCTGACCTCATCATTGTTGGATAGGTCTATGGATATCTTCTCCCAGTTACCATCAGTTTCTTCAAAATCCATCAACGTTTCCCACCCCTGACCATAATCGACATCCACTGTGGCGGTGTGCTGACTTCCCTTATCAAGCCAGTGTTCGAACTCGAGTTTTTTCTCTCCTGTGTTTTCTACCCAGGGCGATACTATGGTCCCGTTCTCTATTTTGTTCGTCTCATAATGTCCCTCCTCCTCAATCCCGAAGTACCATGATCTGTTTCCGGTGGTATACCTGTTGTCTGAAGGATGCCACATCCCGCTTACATTGTCCCATCTCCCAACCACTTCGTTCCAGTTGTTCTGTGTGTTTTCCCGTGAACTGTGTATCTTTTTACCGTTCAGGTAAACCTCAACATCTCCATCTTGATCAAGTTCCAGGAAGGGCTGTCTGAACTCCACAGGAAAGTACTCGAAGGTTGTCCTTAGGTAGTATTCCTCAGATGGGTCTATTTCTCCTCCTGGACCAACAGGGGCCCTTTCCTTGCTCCACTCCGAGTCGTTGAAGTCTAGTTCCATCCATCCATCCTCATATTCCTCTGAAACCGACCACTCACTTTCTTTTCCAACCACAGTCCTATAGTCTCTGTAGGGGGGCATTTCCCTTGTTATCAGTGAGTTTATTGACATCAGTATCCCACATCCTATGCATGTAGGTCCACCTGTTTCCCACTGTTCGAGTTCATTCTTTAGCGCTTGTGTGTCGTTTGTAACGGGGTAGTATGAGTATAGTCCACTGTCGAAACCAGTGAGACCTGCCCTTGCCTGGGTTGCATTTTCAAACACATCTAAAAACAGGTTTGTTGCGGCCTCCGCTGCCTCCCATTTGTTGTGGTATTCCGAGTCATGCAGTCTCGCCTGCATATTACCCGAGACATCGGTTGTTGCAACTGCATCGGGATCTGCGTCTATTCCCGGGAGGTCCCTCAGATCCTTGACACCCAGTCTGATAGGTACTGTGCCATTACTTAGGTCCTCGTGGTCCAGCCCACCCTTGTCTAAAATATCTTCTATACCTTCTACGTCCTCCCATCCGCTTTCATACACAGTTACATTCCCCAGATTAAGGAAAAGGTCCGCCGATGAGTTGTATTTTAAATCCACCTCTATGTTTTCCAGTGTTCCCGGGACCTCCAGACCATCGTATAGGTTTATTATACCCTCTATCCCCGGAAAGCTGTATGTCTTTGTCCCAGGTTCGCCAGGCCTATGGTATACATCTGTGAGACTGTACTCGACATGTAAGGACCCTCCTGATATGGACCTGTTTGTACCTGTAAAGTTTAAACGGATTTCGTTCGTTCCTTCCTCGAAACTGTCCAGATGGTCTTGGTCTATTTCCCATCTATCGGCCCTGAGATCCCCTTTCTCTGGAACGTACTCCCCTGCCTCTTCGTCGTTTATGAAGAGCGTAAAGTTTCCACCGGCATCCAGTTCCATAGTTGCGCCCTGTACCTCCTTCATGTTCTCCAGTTCTATATCCTGTGTTATATTTCCATCGCCTACGTAACCCCCAAAGAAAATGTATGAATTTTCTAGCCTCGACTCTGCGTCAGTCAGATGTCCTCTGGCAACATATCCATGTGGCATCTTCCCCGTTTCGTATCCCGAAGCCATCCTGCTTGCTATGGAGACAGTGTCTCCTTCGTCCTCACAGTTACCCACGGACGTTCCATCAGGAAAAATCAATTCCCAGCATCTTCTTGTGTTCTGGTCTATTACTGCCGCGGTGATGTCTTCAACGGCTTGCGTTTCTCCTGCTGCCCAGTGGGAGCCGATAAGTTCGAGAACAGTGCTACCAGTTCTGGTTTCGTTTGTGTATCCATCTATTCCATCTATCTCGTCTGCCTTTGAGTTGGATATGAACGACATTATATCCTCTGCTTCAGAGTGTTTGTCCCTGTAGTCCATCTCCGGTGCTATACTGTAGTAAAATCCAAGTCCACCCACCACTGCTATTATGAGTCCCAGGGCCAATACTGCATCGAGGCTGAAAAATACACCTCTCTTATTTTCTACCATACTACCACTTTCAGAAACACTATTCCTGGTTTTCCATCCAACGAGGCCTTTCTTTCTACAGTGTGTACATTTTCCGAGTCTTCCCATCCACCACGGTCGCCTCTTTCAAACTCCACATTGTTGTAAGATACGATCTCTCCGTTGTCGTCGACCAACGAAATGTAGAAGTCTCGGCCATGAAAGTTAAGAAGTTCCAGGGCATCATCCCCTGGCATTTCAAAGTATTCGAGAAGCTTTGTTCTGTTGAGTTTATTGGGAGTTCCGGTTGAAAAACCCAGTATGTTTACGTTGTCGCTGTGCCAGTCCAGTGGATGACCCTCGAAGAGCATTAGGGTGTCCGTTCTTGAAATTATACTATCCCTGTATATCAGTTCCTCCTCCTGTTTTACATCTTCAAGTACCTGTGAGTGGTAGACTTGGATGGTCGTCAGTACAAAAAGCACGACCACGAGTCCTACCATAAAGTCCGTGGAGAATATCTGACCCCGATTAACTTTGTGATGCGTGGCGGTTCTATTCAAAAACTATCATCCCCTCTTCGTTTTTTAGAGTGTTGTGGCCTGGTGTAGGTGCACCATCTATATCGGTGAGTATAAGCTGTCTGTTTTCTATTATACCGTCAGACGAAACCCTGAGAACCTTTCCTTTTTCTGTGCTATCCACGCTAACTTCATAGTCTTTGTCCGATAGACTGTATGGTATACTGAAGTTTCTTTTGTATCCATCACCAAAGATAATCGCGTTGTTTATCTCTCTTTCCAGTACTGTTGCGATTCTACCAACTTCTATTTTCCTCGATCTCTCTCCTATTACAGCCGTTTGGCTGACTACGATTGGACCAAATACAACAAACACAAGGAGGAGTATACCAAAGTATGCCATGAACTCCATAGAGACCTGGCCTTTTTCAGTGGGTGACATTGACAAAACCCTCCTCTTCCATCTTAACTGTGACTCTATGGGATCCGGGTGAGTCTGGGAGATCTCCCTGGAGATTAGCCGAGGTTTTGGATGAAAAATCAGTGGGTCCCTCTGCCGTGACAACGCGCACAACAAAATGGTTTTGTGTGACGTTTGTGTAACGTGTTCCCTGCGGGAGATGAAGAATTCTGGTTATTCTGGCAGGGTATCCCTGTGCCTGTACCATGTCTGCACTATCGGCGAGACCACTGAGGGAGTCCCTGAGCGCCGAGTCTCCCAACTCCCTTCTGGATGTCTCTGTCTGTGTATAAACGATAGATACAAGTGGAACGAGTATGAGCATTGCTATAACCATAATCATCATGTACTCTGTGGATGCCTGTCCGTATTTCTTCAGAAACATAGTTCAAACCAGTATTACGTTAGCCGGTGGGTTTGTATTGTATGTGTAATTCATTAGGATATAAGACGGCGTACTATCTATTTTCCATGTATATATCTACTACAGAAGGATCTCTTCCGTGTTTTTTGAGAGATTCCTTTAGTTTCTCTGGCCCGAATCCCTTTGTGAGACCTCTACCTATCCAGCTTCTCAACTCTTTTGGTATCTCATTATCGGCTCCCTTTTTAGATTCTCTGTTCTTTCCTTCCATGTTTCTTCCTATGTTCTCGAGGCTCTTCTTCACATCTCTGAATGCCGATCTCACTTCCCTCTCCTCTTCCTCGTATTTGTGGCCCAAATCTTCTTCTGTTGGTAGCTCCGCGGTTTTTATTTCATCAGTAAAATTATCCATATTCTCTACAATCTGATCCGGGGTATCCTTCTCATCTCCATCTTCCAGTGCACTTATCCTGTTTTTTATATTTTTGTAGGATTCTTTGAGAAGCTTTATATCCATCTCCCCAAAGTTAATATCGTCCACTTCCTCCCTTAGGCACTTTATTTCGTTGGAAATCCTTTTTATGTTCCTTTCTATATCCTTAATTCTTTCTTCATTTCCCTTTTCTATTCCATCAGAACTCTCATCTACTCCACTGATTTTTTCTTTTAGTTCTTTGTTTTCTTTGGATAACTCATTCACCGTGTTCGAAAGATCATTTATTCTATTCTCTAATTTTTTTACACCGAGCTCCGTTTGACCTGGAGCCAGATTTTTCCTTATCTCCTCAATTTCCTCCTCCAACTTAACTATCCTTTCCTCACCTTCATCACTACCCTCCTCATCAATAAGTTTCCTTATCTCCTCAATTTCCTCCTCCAACTTAACTATCCTTTCCTCGCCTTCATCACTACCCT
>PUKU01000004.1 GCA_003550625.1 Candidatus Aenigmatarchaeota archaeon | reverse complement strand
ACTCATCAAAGTAACGTGTCAGGCCTGCAAAACCGGATGGCATTCTACTTTCCTTTTTCTTTGCCATAATATCCGGTTGAACCTTGTCCAAGAAAGCTTATAAATCTTTGACCTGATGTAAAAGATTTTTATATTTGACTTACGAAAAATCAAAGGCTATCTGGGAGGGTAGCTCAGTCCGGGAGAGCGCCAGACTGAAGATCCTGTGTAATATCAAGGTTTTCGAAATCTGGTTGTCGGGGGTTCAAATCCCTCCCCTCCCACCATCTGATTACCAGGGCGTCCAAAAAAGCTTATTAGTATTCGTGACCTATTGTTACAAGGTACTATGCAGATTCCTATACTTGGTCTAGGAGACATACCTGTAGATGTTCTCAAAAAACTTGAAGATATGCTGAATGGAGAGTTCAGTAAGATCAGGATATACGCAAAGGGCGTCCGTGAAATACCGGAAGATACATTCAACAGCTTCAGAGACCAGTACATGGCCGAGGGCATAATGGATGAGTTCCACAAGGAGGGAATACAGATACTTGTAACAGAGGAGGATATCTACACAAAGGGAAAGAACTATGTTTTCGGTGAGGCGGAGTACAGAGGACCGGCACTCGTGAGCACACACAGACTGGATCCAACCTTTTACGATAAAGAAAGGAACGAAGATCTTCTGTTTAAAAGGCTCAAGAAGGTACTGATACATGAGCTTGGACACTGCTTTGGTCTGGACGAATGTGATGATCCGCTCTGTGTGATGCACTACACAGGATCTGCGAAGAGTGTCGATGATAAAGAATGTGAGTTCTGCAACGACTGCCAGGTGAAGATATCAACAGAGGGACTACCCCTCGGATAGCAGTTAGTGGGTGTGATCCAACGACTGGGATAAGGTTTTAAACCTAGAACAACTGTTTTAAGTTCCGTGATAAAGTGCACATTGCCGAGATCAAGGACGGTAAAATAATAGTCGAAGAAGAACCGGAGGAGGTCTTTCAGATTGGTGGATATGGTAAGATAGAGGACAGTGGTCTAATTCTAGAACCCGAGGAAGCGATGAATCTCATGACGAGACAGAAACTGGAAGTATACGAAAACGGGAAGAAGCTGGATATAGAGGAGTTCTATAAAAAAATATGCGATACAGTGGAGGGATTCCATGAAAAGATGCTCGTATACCATGACCTGAGAAACCGAGGGTTTGTTGTGAGACCGGGATACTCCTTTCCGTGTGATCTCAGGGTATACAAAAGAGGCACGTCCTTCGATAAGGACGAACAAAAGATGAACCATGTAAAATGGTTACTGGATGTGGTCAGGACCGACGAGGATTTTGTTTTGAAGGAAAAGGTCTGTAAGCTGAATGAGGCAAATAATATCAGAAGTAAGCTTGCCCTGGGTATAGTCGACGAGGAAGGCGATGTAACATACTACGAAGTTGAAGAGGAGGGCAGGCTGAACGAAGATAACAAGGAAAGTTTGGGTCTGAAAGGAGAAGTAAAGGGCTTTCTCGAAAACAAGACTGTGGTTATATGGGACGGATTTGAGGATGTATACGAACCCATGTACTTCGGGAAAAGAAGGGAGAAGAGGGTTGAACTTAATATCATAGAAGCGCTTTTCCTGGTTGAAAAGGACATACTCACAGTGGAAAAGAACGGGAAGAGTATCTCCGCAGAAGATCTAAGAAAGATAGGTGAAGAGAAGGACATAGAGTTCGAAAACAAGTATAAGATATACAGTGATCTCAGAGAGAAGGGCTTTCTTGTAAAATGTGGGTTTAAATTCGGAACCCATTTCAGAGTCTATGACCGCGGAGTGAAGCTGAAAAGAGGGCAGAAGAGCCCCGATGAACATACAAAATGGGTCGTCCATTCGGTACCGGAGGATCTTGAATGGTCCTACCCCGAGCTATCCCGTTTCGTCAGATTAGCTTTAAATATTAGAAGTAAGCCAACCTTAGGGGTTACAAACAAGACAAAAAAATATTACAGAATAAGGAGGATAAAACCATGAAGATTGAGGATCTAAAAGCATCGGACATAATGGAAAAAAACTACTTTTCGGTTTCTTCGGAAGACAGGGTAAAGGAAGTGCTCAACAAAATAAGAGGAGAAAACATATTCGCAATGCCAGTGATAGACGACGGTGAAGTTGAAGGAATGATAACATGGAGAAATATAATAAAACGGTCTTCGCCACCAAACACAAAGGTCAAGAAGTTGATATCATATCCACCCAGGGTGGAACACGACACGGGTATAGTCGACCTTGCGGAGATCTTACTGGAATCCGGCGACAGGGCTGTGCCTGTGTACAGAGAAAAGGAATTAGTGGGAATAATCACACAGAGAGAAATAATAAGGGCCGTCTCGAAGGACAAGTCCTTTGGAAATATAAAAGCAGGAGAAATATCCACCGATCCTGTGACCATAGGGAAGGAGGGTACCATAGGCCAGGCCAAGGCTAAGATGAGAGAAAATAGGATAGCAAGACTGCCCGTTGTGGATGAAGACGGTACCATGATTGGCTCCGTGGATCTTTCGGGTTTAGTGAAGACATTCCACCCGGACAAGGCTATGAAGGTAGGTGAGAGAAAGGGAGATTCGTTACCCGAGAGAGATTCACCTGTTACAGGAATAATGAACAAAAACCCACTTTCTCTGCCCCACGACACGGATGTAAGGGAACTTGCTAGAAAAATAGACAAGGAAGGGGGTCTTTACGCAGTACTGGTAAAGGATAATGTGCCTGTCGGTATAATAACCCCCAAGGACATAACAGAGATGATTGCATCGAAGAAGGAAAGGGAAGGAGCATACATACAGATCGCTGGGGTTAAAGATCTCGATTCGTTCACAAAGGACAAGATCCTTGATGCAGCAGAGAGGAAGGTAGAAAAAGCAGGAAAGATGTTCAGGGATGTCCAGAGGCTAATACTACATGTAAAAAGACAGAACACAAACGGCGGCGAAGAACAGTACTCAACCAGAGCAAGGATGTTCACCTCAGGTGGCCTGTTTGCAGCAAAACAAGACTGGGAATGGGACATTCTCGAATCTGTTCATGGCTGCCTCAGTAAGCTGGACAAACAGATAACCAAGCACCACGAGAAAAAGATCGAAAGAAGAAGGGGAAAGAAGTAGCCGGGTTCTAGTCTGCACCGAGTTCATCGAAACAGACGTCTCCATCTATGAGACCATCTATGACTTCTATTAAATCACTGGAATCAATCCTCACCTGATCCGTACTGTCTCTGTCTCTTATTGTAACCGTTCCGTCCTCGACTGTATCGTAGTCTACTGTAACGCAGTATGGCACACCTACCTCATCTGCCCTGGCATATCTCTTGCCTATAGATCCTCTCTCATCATACTCCACGTTCAAGGTATTTTTCAGGCCATCGTAGATATCCCTGGCTACGTCGTCAAGACCGTCCTTTGTCATAAGCGGGAAAATTCTACATTTAACGGGAGACAGTCTCGGGTCGAGTGCAAGAAATGTTCTACCGTCCTCTTCGGTGTAAGCATCAACGATAAATACCATAAGGCTTCTGTCCACACCCTGGGAAGGCTCGGAAACGACGTGTGGTATCACGTGTTCACCAAGGTCCTGGTCGTATACACCGAGATTTTTACCAGATGCTTCGGAGTGGCTTCTCAGGTCAAAATCGCCCCTATCTGCATTTCCATAGACCTCATCCCCCCCAAATGGAAACTTGTACTCTATATCATAACAGGACCGGGCGTAGTGTGCCATCTCATTTTCCATGTGTTCGCGGAGACGAATTTTCTTCGGATCAACACCAAGCTCTATAAACCAGTTATAGTGCTGATATATCCAGTAGGCAAGCCACTCTGTTTCCATGTAGCCACCACTGACAAGCTCCCGTACGGACATTTTTTCATGACCACGTTCATTTTTCTGGTTCTCTGCAGTAAGTACCTGCATCTCATAATCAAGTATATCCTCGGTCATATAAGGACAGTTGTCCCTTCTATCGGGATGGACAAAGTACTCTATCTCCATCTGTTCAAACTCCCTTGACCTGAAAACAAAGTTCCTAGGGGAGACTTCATTTCTAAAGGCCTTGCCCATCTGTGCTATACCAAAGGGTAGTTTCTGGCGAGATGATTCCTTGATCTGTTTAAAGTTTGCAAATATAAGCTGTGCCGTTTCGGGTCTTAAGTAGGCCCTGTTTTCATCGGACTTGACAGGACCAAGGTTTGTCTCGAACATGAGGTTGAACTCCCTTGCCTCCGTCAGCTCTCCTCCACACCTAGGACATTTCAAATCCTTTTCAGCTATCATCCCATCTATCTCTTTCAGGGACATTTCCTCGGCAGATATCTCGAACCTATCCTCTATCAGATGGTCTGCCCTGAACCTGTTCTTACACTTCTTACAGTCCACAAGGGGATCTGAAAAAGAATCGACATGGCCGGATGCCTTCCATATGTCCGGGCTTGAAATTATTGCACCATCCAGCCCCACCACATCATCTCTTCTCTCTACAAAGTCCTCCCACCACAGGTCCATCATGTTTTTCTTTATCTGAACGCCAACGGGACCGTAGTCCCAGAAACCAGACAGTCCGCCATACATCTCAGAGTTCTTAAAGACTATACCGGCTCTCTTACAAAATGAGGTCAGTTCATCTAAATTCATAACGTCACAACCCTCTATATTACTTGAGATTTAAATTTAAAAGTAACCAAGAGTTTATAGCTTATGAAAATTGACATGCATGTCCATACAAGATTCTCGAAGGACTCGACATCCTCTCTTGAAGACATAGTAGAAACTGCCAGGGCGAGGGGCTTAGATGGACTGGCGATAACCGACCACGACACAGTAGAAGGTGTCAAACAAATGAAGTCACTGGACCACGGCCTCCATATAATACCAGGCATAGAGAAAACCACAGACCGCGGGGAGATACTCGGTCTATTCATAGAGAAAGAGATAGAGTCCGAAGAAGCAGACAAAGTGATCAGAGAAATAAAGACCTGCGGTGGTATCGCAGTGATACCGCACCCATTCGATCCTTTCCGAGGATTCAAAGACTGGAAGGGACTTGATATAGACGGCATAGAGGTCTTCAACAGCAGAAACCTTCTGGGCAGTATGAACAGGAAGGCAGCTTCCTACGCCCAGGACAGAGGTCTTATAAGAACTGCCGGTAGCGATTCACACACCACATGGGAACTGGGAAAGGCCTACGTTGAAGCAGATGCAGAGGACCTGGATGGATTCAGAAAAAAACTCGAGGGCGGTGAAGTTAGTATACATGGCTCGAGGAGCAGTCCTATGTCATACATAGTTGGAAATATGGAAAAAATCAGAAACCTGGTGAGATAAAATGAATGCCACAAAGGAAAAAAATGTGCTAAAGATAGCAGGACTGTTTTTTGTAGGAACTGTACTTTTTTTGGCTGTGTTCAGCCTGGTGGGTTTTGGACAGATAGTCATTACAATATCCCAGATGTATGTTCCTTACTACATGTTAGCTATACTACTCATAATCTCAAGCATACTTGTTTGGGCGCTCAGGTGGAGCCTATTTGTCAAGGTAATACATCCGGAGTCCAATTACTTTGAACTTCTTAAAAACCTACTAGTGGGTCTTGCGATGAACAACATTACACCTGTTTTTAAAATGGGCGGAGAGGCGGCCAGGGTCTATCTTCTTAAGGTGAGGCACGGCATAAGAGGAAGGGAGGGTCTCGCGACTGTAAGCTCCGACCTCACAATAGAGCTCATAGTTGACATACTTCTTGCAATGGTAGCTGTAATACTTCTTATGGTACTACTGAGTCCACCCGTTTGGCTGTATGGAATACTCGTCGTGTTTTTGGTGATGTCCTTTATCATACTCTTTGGGATTGTTGGAATATACACAGGACAGGGGGTAATACACAAGATTATAAACTGGTGCTGTGGAAAAATCAAGAGGCTTGGAAAGTACCGTGAAACCATAATAAACAAGTATGACACCTTCCAGGCCAACTTCCGTAACAGCCTGAGCAACAAGAAGGTGTTTGCCGGCGCAACGACCCTCACAGTTCTAAGAAAGGTCATAACGGTAGTAAAATACTACGTGCTCTTTGCAGCCTTTGGGTATGAGATTGGCATAGTTGCTATACTGATAGCAGTAGGAGTTGGTTACATGCTTATGATGGTTCCAGCAACGCCCGGCAGTCTGGGTATATTCGAAGGTGGTATGGTGTCTGTATTCGTTATACTCGGCGTACCTGCGGGTACTGCAGCTGCTGTTGTGTTTCTGGACCGGCTCATATGGTTCTGGGCTGTAACAGGCATAGGTAGCACCCTGGGTACCTACTACGGTCTTGATATCCTAGGAGGAGAGTTATTCAACAGAAAAAACGGTAAAGATATTTAATTCACTGCGGTGAAGTTTTAGGTGTTGGTATGTACAGACTCACGGACGAAGGAAAAAGATATCTGAAGAACGGGATTCCAGAAAAGAGGCTTGTTGAACTTCTGGACAGAGAGGGAGAGATGGAACTGTCCGAAATTGACAAGAAGATAGAGGACTCCTCTATAGCCGTGAACTGGGCTCTTAAAAACAGGTGGATCGAGATAGATGGTGGAAAGGCTAAACTAAAGAAGGTGCCCAGTAAGTTTGAACTGCAGGAGTCTATACATGCTGTAGACACCGAGAAATCGGTTTCGGACGGCGTAGTTGACAAGATGGTCGAAAGAAATATTGTGGAAGAGGTGAGGGAGGACGTTGTAAAGAAGGCAAGGGACCAACTAAAGGAAGGTGAGATAAACGAACTCACACCCGAGCTCATAAAAACCGGTCTATGGCGGGAAGCAAGGTTCAAGGAATACGATATAAAAAAGACGGGAACCAAGGCTTATCCTGGAAGTAGACATGTTTTATCACACTTTGTACGTAAGATAAGACGCATATTTCTTGAAATGGGGTTCGAGGAGAGAAGTGGGCCCTATGTCGAATCAAGCTTCTGGAACTTCGATGCACTTTT
>PUKU01000088.1 GCA_003550625.1 Candidatus Aenigmatarchaeota archaeon | reverse complement strand
CTTCTGCTGTCAGAGGATTGAGCAACCTCTGCACAATTTCAAGTGATACTCCGGAAGCGATGAACAACGATACACCCGATCCAAATCCCCACTTGGAAATAACTTCGTCCATGAGAACTATCAAAAAACCACCAACGGCTATCTGTGTTATTACTACTGCGGTTGCTCCCTGTTGTGCTGGTATCGCACCGAATGAAACGAATGCAATGGCCTGGACTATGCAGAAAACTATGGCAAGTAGTTTCTGTGTCCCCATGAAGGTCTTCTTACCTTCGGGTGTGCTCATATCCCAGTCAAGTATTTCGCTTCCTGTTAGAAGCTGGAGGATTATGGAAGCATTTACTATGGGAACTATACCAAGTGTTATTAGAGATCCAAACTCAGATGCGACTATAGTCTGTAGAAATTCGAACCTCTCGAGTCCAACGGGATCCACACCCCATACGGTGATGTTTCCCATTATAAAGTATATTACTACTATGATACCCGTCCATTTCAGCTTGTCGTTGAAGTTAAGCCTCTTTTTTGGTGCTTCTATTCCTGGTGCTATGGCTAGAATGTCACGGTAGTTCAATTGCACTTCCCCCTGATTTCTCTAGTTTTTCCTTTGCTCTTTTGGAAAAGTCCTCGCACTCTACCTCGAGGGTTTCTGTGATCTTTCCCTTACCAAGCAGTTTTTGATATCCTGCTTCAGAAAGGTTTACATTGAAGCCGTTCTTTGTTTTTTCTGCGTATCCTTTCTCTATGAACTCATCAAGTCTGGCTTCCAGTTCTATTATGTTTATGGTATTCTTTTCTTTTACAACGGCACTGGGTCTTTTGAAACCCTTTCTTCTGGGTTTAATTTTTTCCTTGCTATACTTCACCTTTTTGTGTTTTCTTCCTGACAGTCCCCTGCCTCCTCGGGATCCTGCACCCCTTCTTTTCTTCTTGGATCCTCCTCCGTGTGTTCCAGAGCCTCTGTATTTTTTCTTCTTTGACATTTTACACCATCCTCTCTATAAGTTTGTTTATATCCTCTCCTCTGTATCCCGTCTCACCCTTTGGGAACGGTTTCTTTGTACTTTTTTTGAAACCTCCAGATGGTGGAGATAGCCTGAAAAACCTTTTTTTGTTCATATGACTTAGACTTTTGCCCTCTTTGAGACCCTTGATTATTTTTTCTATATCCTCTGCCTCTCCCCTTTTGCTCATAACATCCTTGACAACTGTTTCATCGACCTCTCCCCATGTTATATAGTCCTTGGTCGCCTGGAGCATACCTCTGTAGTCATCGGTCTCGGGTAGAAACGTGCAGTTGAACTTACCATCGAGGTTTAACATGCTCATTGTATCGTTTATCTTCTTTCTTACGCCTACGTTTCCCCTTATTCTTACTACTGCATACATCATTCTTCACCCACAGTTGCTCCTGATTTCTCCTTAAACTCTTCCTTTATTTTGAGCTGATTTAGTTTTTTGAAAGCGTTGTAAACGGACTTTAATAGATTTATCCTGGTCCTCGTTTCTCCGAATGTTTTTGCCCAGCAGTCCTCTATTCCTGCGAGCTCCATCAACTTCTTGACCTCGTCGGATACCACAAGACCTGCACCGCGTGGTGCAGGTTTCAATCTTATCCTCACGCTCCCGGACTTTCCTTCGATCTCTGTCGGTATTGAATGTGGTGAAGCACACTCACACTCCCACGATCCACATCCTCTCATTACAGGTATTATGTTCAACTTTGAGTTTTTGATTGATTTCTGTATCGCAGTTCTGAAGGCTCCGGAACCTGTTGCCTGTCCCTTGCCTACGCCTGCGTATCCATTTTTGTTTCCTATTACAGCAAAGGCTGTCATCTTATACTTTCTGCCACTTTTGTGCATCTTTGCGGTTCTCTTGGCGGGAGTTCTTCTTATGCCACCTCCCTTACCGGGTGATCCTCCTATTAGTATTAGTTCATGGTCCAGGTTTGGAAGTAGTATATCAACTATTTCTGGTTCCATTATTTTTCTTCCCTGTTGGAATATCTCTTCTACGGATGTTATCTTTCCTTCTGCAACCTCTTTACCCAGTTCCGTCTTCGGTGTCCAGTCCTCTGTTTGTTTGTCTGCCATTTTAGAACTCCTCTTCTATATTTTTCTTTGTTTCTTCGAAGTTTTCGGAAATATTTTCAGGATCCAAACCCCTTCCAATCATCTTCGAAAACATCTTTTTCTTTTTTTCAGCATCCATAATAGATGCGTAGTTTTCAATATGTTTACCTTTTATTCTATCCTCGGACGGAGCCATGTTATCTCCAACAGGTATCTGAAGTCCTGCGTTCCTTGCTCCCTCTACTGCAGCGTATATTCTGTTCTCCTTTGTGTTTTCCTGAAGCCCTATATCAAGGACGCATCTATCTATTCCTTTCTCCGATGCCATCTTTCCAAGCATGTATCCTGCTAGGTACGCTGATGGTATATTTCCAGTATGTCCCTTCCACCCATGTTCTCTGATCTTCTTTGCATCCACCTGAACTAATACATTGTCGCCCTTCCTGTCCCAGTCGATCAGCTGTGTTATGGTGTTGTTTGAACTTTTTCTTACGACAAGTCTGGGTAATCTACTTTTGAGTAGTCCCAGCCTCTGCTTATAGTCAGTTTTTTTCTCCCGTCTTCGTCTTTTTGGAACCTTCCTACTCATCCTTTCCACCTGTTATCATGCCTTCTTTTTCCATGTATACTTTAAGCTGTTTTTTGGATTTGAAACGTCCTCCCTTTGTTTTCCTGTAAAGACTTCTGTAGTCTTTTTGTTCAAGTTCGCCCTCCTCCCTTAGCCTTTTTAACATTTTTCTCTGAGCTCTTATTCTTGATATCCATTCTCTTTTTCGGCTTTGTTTTGTACCCTTTCTGGATCCATGTCCCTTTCTCCTGCCTTTCTTCTTCTGTGCAAGTCTCTTCCGTGTTCTTCCACGGGACTGGCCATTTTTTATCTCTTTTTTTATCGCTCCTTTCTGCACAAGTCTCCTTATGTCCGACTTTGTTATCGCATCGGCTACCTCTTCCTGTCTATCTGGGTCTATCCATACGCTGTTTTCCCCGCACTTCAGTACATCGGCGGCCATCCTTTTCTGTGTGGAAAGTTTCATATTTTTCACCTTATGTCCAGTGGAGATTCATCTCATTGTTGGGAGCATGAACTATTCCAAACTCATTGAACTTCGTGCCACACCGTGGACAGTTCGATAGTTTTTTGACTTCTGTATCCGAACCTACTGTGCCACAGAGCGGACATTTTGTTTTGTCAAATCTCAGGAACATCTTAACCCTCAGTTTAAAACCTTTATTTTCATTTCGTCTGCCTTTTCTTTTATTTTTTCAGTTTTTTTGCCGCCGAGTCTTGAGCTTATTCGTGCGGCTTCCTTTTCTGGATCTATTTTCTTCAAGTCTTCCTCATTTCTTACAAGTACCTCGTAGTATCCCGATGGATGCATGCCTTTGTTTTCTCTACCGAAACCGGGGGTCGGCATCTTTCTCCTTCCCTTCCTTTTTTTCCGCATCGATGAGTGGTGCCCCCTTGGCTTTCTCCACGAGTCTTTGGTCTTCCTGTTCGAGTTCTGTCTCTTGAACTTTTTCTTGGTCATTTAATCACCGGAAGGTTTTTCGACTATGTATATACCATCTTCAAATACGCGTCTGTCTTTTTTATTGGGAGCCTGCATATTTCGTTCTATATTTGCTGCAGTTTGACCTGCCCTTTCTTTATCGGCACCAGTTACTGTTATATGTTCATCTTGTACCTTTACTTTGACGCCTTCAAGTATGTCAGCTTCCCTGTTCATTTTTTCACCCAGGAAGTTGGAGACCACGAGTTTGTTTCCCTGAACCTTTGCTTCCATCGGGAAATGTTTATATACAACCTTTAGTTTGTACTCAAAGTTTTCCTGTACCCCTTTCACAGCACTCCTTAACTTTGATTCGAATGTCCTTGCTATGCTTCTTGTTTTTTTGTTTTCCTTTTTAGTCTCTACTGTTATTTTATCGTGGTCGCAGTCTACTGCTATCAGAGGGTGGTTCAGCTTTTTTTCTACGTTCTCATCTTCTCCTTTGATCAGTATAGCTCCGTCTACCTTTTCTGCTTCTACGTTCTCCGGTAGCTCTATTGTTCTTTTCATATGCATCCTCAGTAAACGTATGCAATTAACTTACCGCCTGTGCCTTTTGACTTCGCATCCTCATGGGTGGTGACTCCTTCTGGAGTGGTCACTATGAGGAAACCCATTCCTTTTGCAGGAAGGTATCTCTTCTCCCACTTTTCAAACCCATCCTTTTTTACGGAAAATCTTGGTCTTATTGCATTGCAGTCGTTTATTTCGCCCAGTAGCTCTATCCTGAACTTACCTCCTCTGTTGTCCTCTATCTTTTCAAACTCGCCTATGTAGTCCTCTTCCTGGAGCGTTTTTAGTACCTCCATTACAAGCTTCGAAGCTTCAACTGTGCATCTGTCCTTTCCAACGCTCTCGGCGTTTTTGAGTGCCGACATGCAGTCTGATAGTATTGAATGTCTCATTTTTTGAACACCTAGTATTTTTCAAAACCTATTTCTTCTGCAACCTCTCTGAAGCACTGTCTGCAGATATAAAGGTCGTACTTTCTTATTACTCCCCATCGGTTGCCGCATTTTCTACACTTTGGAACTTCCTTTTTAGCCATTTTAATCACCTATAACCTCGACGTCAAACCTGTTTTTGAGAAAGTCTATGGTATCTTCCTTTGTTATTTTGTGGTTCTTACCTATCTTTTTCGATATTTTCTTTTTCTTTATACGGAATCCAGGTCTTTGAAGTGTTACAGCTATGTCCATTCCAAATATACCTAGATCCGGATCGTAGTCGGTATCTGGTAGATCTATATGTTCCTCGAGACCTATCGAAAAGTTTCCCTGGTTGTCTATGGCTTCCTTCCTTATCTTGTGTTCCTTTGCCACTAGAACCCTTTCAAGAAACTCCTCTGCATCTTCGTCTCTTAAAGTTACCATCGCTCCGATGTCCCTGCCTTTGGATAAACCGAAGGCAATTCTTCTTCTTGCTTTGGTTATCTTTGCTTCCTTTCCGGTTAGTTCTTCCAGTAATCCTTTAGCCTTTTCCAATCTTTCTCCTGGTCCTTCTGTTCCTATATTCAGAACTACCTTACCCAGCCTTATTTCCTGCATTGGATTGTTATCAGCCATCTTATCACGATCCATCTTCAACGAGTTTTATTTTTTTCTTGTCCACCGGAAAGATGAAGTCCTCGGGTAGGTCTATGTCCTTTCCTTCCCGTGAAACTATTACTCTGTTTTTGTTGCTGCCCTTCAGGACCTTCCTTTTGTCAAAAACAGCGATCTTACCCCTGTTCTTTCCCTTTATTATCATGATTTCCTGACCTTTTTTCAGTTCTATGGTCTCTTCAAGCTCCAGGTCAGGCAGGGATAGAATCACAGAAGATCCGGTTTCAAGGTTGCTGAGTTCTTCTGATATTATGTTTTTACCACTGCTTAGGTTTAGCTGTACTTTTCCACCCTTGAGTATTCTTTTGTTCTCCACTCGGAATATTTTCTTTTTAGCATCTTTCTTGGTTGTTTCAACGAGTTTGAATCCTTTTTTCGAAGGGAGTACTCTGAAATATTCTTTTCCTATTCTCAAAGAGTCGAATAATCCTACGGGGAACCTATGGTCTCTGGCGGTTTTTCCGTCTACATCACATTTGCCCTCCTCTAGAACCTTCTTCACCTCTTTTATGTCTTCAACATAACCAAGTACGTCTCTTATGATTATACCAAGCGGTAGACATTCCTCCTTCGGGTGTGGTCCGGGGCTTGGTTTTGTTACCCAGGGCCTTCCCTTTCTCTTTACAGGGTAGGTTTTTGGTGAAGACAGTGCTTTTTGATGTTTTGACATTTTATCATTTCTCCATTACTTTGTGTATTCTGGATGTGACTTTCCTCTGTGTATACTCAGACCTCTCTTTGAGTCGAATACATCGCCACATATTTC
This sequence comes from Candidatus Aenigmatarchaeota archaeon, assembly GCA_003550625.1. GTDB lineage: Archaea > Aenigmatarchaeota > Aenigmatarchaeia > PWEA01 > PWEA01 > PWEA01. The sequence continues at coordinate 1,090 of PUKU01000088.1, read as the reverse complement.
ACATTTGAAACCGGTTTTTTCCTTCTCTTCGGCCTGTTTCTCCTCCTCTTCCTCCTCGTCCTCCTTCTTCAGTTCCTCCGATACTTCCCCACCTGCCCTTTCTACTATCTTACTTCTTCTTTCATCGGACATGTCGGGTTCTAGTATCATTAAGTTGGATGGGTCTACGTATGGCCTTACTTCTGTTCCATCGACCTTTTCGACCTTCAGGTCCTCGAGCGTCACCTTTCTTTTTTTGAGATCGACCTTCCTTACTTTATCTTCTTTTCCTCTTTCGTCTCCTCTCATAACCTTTACCTTATCTCCGCTTCTGATCTGCATGCTCCTGATGTTCAGATCCTCTCTCAAGCTCTTTTCCAGGACTGCGGATAGCATCTTCTGCTTTCTGTGCATTGGGGATTCCAGTGCACCTTTTCTCTGTTTACCCGGTCTTTTACTTTTCATTATACCACAACTCTTGCTATCTTACCTATTTCGGGAAACCTTTCGACAACTTCCCTTGCCACTGCACCCTTTATTTCATTTCCCCTGGGCTCATTTCTATCGGTTATTAGGACTGCTGCATTATCTTCAAACTTTACTCTTCTTCCGTCAGATCTCTTCCACTCCTTCCTTTGCCTCACTATGACGGCCATGGGAGTTTCCTCTCTCATTTCAGGAGTTCCCTTTACCACTGAGCAACGGACTATGTCTCCTACGCCAGCGCGAGGCTGCCTCGACCTTGTTCCCTTGTATCCCATTACAGAGGTTACTCTGAGTTTCTTTGCTCCTGTGTTGTCCACGCATTTAATTTTAGCTTCCGTGTTTATTCCTCTTGTTACATTACTTCCAGTGGGTCTCATTTTTTCTCACCTATTTTTTCAACTACCACGAAGCTTTTCCCCTTTGATATTGGTCTGGTCTCTCCCACCTTTACTTCGTCGCCTTTGTTTACATCTATACATGGTGGAAGATGTGCCATAACTTTAGTATTCTTTCTCATATACCTTTCATACTTCGGGACTCTGTGATAGTACTGCCATTTAACTGTCACAGTCTTCTCGTTCTTTGATTCTACCGTTCCGCTGAATGTCTTGCCTCTGACCGATGT
>PUKU01000029.1 GCA_003550625.1 Candidatus Aenigmatarchaeota archaeon | reverse complement strand
GCTACGTATAATAGAGATAGGCGGGGGTATAGATGTGGAAGCATGTGGAGGAACCCACGTAGACAGTACGTCGGAGGTAGAAGATCTTGTTCTTATAAGAAGCACCAAGGTACAGGACGGAGTTATAAGGTTGGAGTTCAAATCAGGGGCTGCGGCAAGGGATTACAGAAAGTCCAGGGCAGAGATCCGGGAAAGATTGGGTAAAATGATAGATACAGAAGGATATACATTAGAGGACATCGGTGAAATATTTAACGTATCTCCGGAAGACCTCGTGGATGTTGTAGACAGATTCACACAAGAATGGGAAGAGAAGAGGGATAAGATAAACAAACTCAGAGAGATGTTAGGCACCGAGAAAACCACCCGGAGAGAATTTCCAAATGGTCCCAAAGAGCTCTTCGATGACTGGAAGGAGGAAGACAAAGAGATAGAAAAACTTGAGGGCAAAATCTGCAAAAAGCTTGTGGATGAAATAGTAAATTCCGACCAGGGATTTGTAAAAAAGAAGGTTCCTGTTAAAAACATGGGGAATCTGATAAATACCGCAAGGAGTGTAGTACAAAAAGACAAAAATAAGGCCGTGCTTATACGTGGAGAAAACTCGGTTGTAGCCATGGCCGGTTCCATGTCGGAACATGATATAGAAGAAGAAGTAAGAAAAGAAGCCGAGGTAGTTAAAAAGACAGGAGACATCTTTAAGGGATTCAAGCTCAAGTAGTTAGTCGTACCTTACGATCACATGGTCCCCGTGTTCCAGGCTGTATTCTCTGTACTGATCTATACGGTTCACTGGTATATCCTCCCGTCCTTCTATAAACCTACCCCGCGAAACACTGACTTCGTTGCTCCAGGTTGTATTGCACATATTGTTGTTCTCATAACCCATAAGCTCCGTTCTGGAAAAAGTCTTGTTCATTCCATCAAAAATATGTCCAAGTGTCGTTTCTTCATGTGGAAAGGTAACCATGTTATCATCGTCCATTGATATATTTCCGTGGTCTGTTTCAGCTGTGAATGGCTGGATTTCAACATCCTCGCCACATATCCTAACCTCTAAGAATGCCTGTGCCTGTATACCCGGACCTTCACCTATTTCAGGAAAGGCCATAACTAGAGCATAGGCTACTGCTGACCCCCCAAAGAGGAGTATTACAAAAACTGCAACGGCCTGCTGTTTTGTCAAACCAGACTCCATTATTTTCATGTGATAGCCCCGCCAGGATTCGAACCTGGGCCATGAGGTCCAGAACCTCATATCCTTGGTCAGTTCTGGTCAGAGACCAGTATTTTTGACCGCTAGACTACGGGGCTAAGTTTTCCGGATATAACTTGTTAAAACACACTTTTATAAACTTCAATGTAAAAGTTCTTCTTGTTTCAAGGAGGTGTTAATATGCCGGTAATAGGTGTTAATCTAAGAAAAATTGATTCAGAAAGAGAGGATGACGTAGGTGGAAATCTCAAAGTCAACAACACTCCGAAGATAAAGGAAGTGAAAATGAGAACAGTGGGTAGCCTAGGAAAGGAAGCCCTCTCAATAGACTTCGACTACCTCTGTGAGTACAGCAAGGACGATGAAAAGATAGCAGAGATAGAAATAGGAGGAGAGGTTCTGTTTTTAACAGATGATCCCGAGGGAGTTCTAGAAAACTGGGAGGAAAATAAGGATCTTCCTGATGAGATTGTTGTTCCAGTGATAAACAGCATAATGAGGAAGTCCTTGACTAAGGCAGTGGATATATCTGAATCTCTTCAGATACCCCCGCCAATAAGGTTCCCAAAGGCGAAGAAAAAGGCTGATAGTGCCCGATACATTGGATAAAACCCTCTAAATCTTTTATTTTTACTTTAAATTTATTTAGTACTCTTTTTAGTTGTTTTAAACGCTCTTAGCCCTTTATTTATCATAAAAAGCTCTCATTCCGCCGTGAGTTCTCAGGTCAACTCTCACATTTCCGTGAGTTTTAAAATATTTACTAAATAATATATTTTATAAAATATATTATAATAAAAATCTTATTAAAAAAATACTATATTAAATATATTTCATTAAAAATATTTAAGAAAATAATTTATAAAAAATATTTAAAATATCATCTATCTTTCAGTGCAGTCTTATATATACTTCTCCACTCTTGGGCCAGTTTCTCCAGATGGGACGAGAAAGACTTTGATGGTTTCAGTATCATAAACCACCCTCTACCGGGATCATTTTCAACTGACTCTCTTTCTCTTCGCAGTATTCCGAACTTAACCAGCTTGGGTATAACTACATTGTAGGCGGTAGATGAGGGTATATCTTCCTTTTCTAGAAAATTTGAGAGCATTTCCTTTTCAACACCGTCTGGATTTTTAAGAACAAAATCAACAAGCTTCGTCGCATATTTGTTGCTTCTCTCCTGGTATACCTTTGGGAATATATGGTCCACTACTTCCTCGAGTTCCCAGCGTATATCGCCGTCTATCGAGGACCACTTGCTCCCTTGAACAGATGGAAAGTAAAGGCTTTCTTTACTCTTCAATGTTTCTCCTTTCACAGGAACAGGTTTTTTATTTCCTTTTGGCATAAAAACACCTTATTTTTACTAAACAACATTTTGTTATAAATATAGTTTTTTTGGTAAATAAAGGTTTACAACATAACGTTATTGAGAAAGCAAATCCGTACTGAACCCCCAAGGGAACCAACTAAAATATGGCCCGAAACGCAAAAGGACAACAACCAGTTTATCAAAACGTTGTGTAGTATAATTTACTCGTCTTTTTCCTCTTCTTCTGATTCTTCGTCTTCCTCTGAACTTTCCTCATTTTCCTGTGACTTTCTTCTGAACTTTCTTATCAGGCCTTCGAGATCATGTGCTATTTCCTCCCCATCCTCTGTTAACTCAATCAGTTTGATCCTGCCTTCCTTCGTAAATTCGACCAGCTCGAGTTCCTCAAACTGGTCCAGTACCTTTATGGTATGGGAGTAGGTGCAGTCTATGCCCTTACTTACCTCGGTTGCGTAGTTTGGATTATCGCCTTTTTTCAAAAAAACAAGCATCTCCGCAGGCTTCTCCTGTAAGAACAAATCTTTAAAAATATCCTCGCTGGACACGCATTCACACCTGGATATTAATTAGTTTATGAAGTATTTAAATATTTTATTTAATTCTTTAGAAAGTATATTTTGATTACTATGTTTTATTTAATATTCCTTACAAAAAATATAATATAAAATATGTTTTATGTAATATATTTACTAAAACATTTACTAAAAAATATATTTTATAACAGTATTTTAACCAAATATCTTCTCAAGTGAGAGAGTAGCTGAAACAAAAACAAGCCCGAGGGCTATCGATATTGAAAATCGCTCTAGTCCCATCTCTGGTCTGAGTATTACCCTGCTTGCTTCGGAAGCAACTATGGTAAAACCTAGGAAGAAGGCCGTGTATGTGGAATGTCTCATTATCTTTGATCTGTCGGGAAACACCAGTATGGACCTCCCTACCATGGATACCAGAAAGGCTATGAAAAACAGGTATATGGACCCACCCAAGAAAGCAGCGCTCGACTCTATAAGGTCTGCGGTGGGCTCGCTCTGAACCACGTTATAACCACTGTTAAATGCTATGGCAGCTATGGCTATTGAAACCACATAGAAAAAGAAGGTCACCCTTCTGGCGGTGAAAGATGTCTGTATCTCTTCGTATACCTTACCCACCGGCTCATCCAGATGGAAGCCTCTTATCAAAAGATATATTCCTAGAACCCCCAGGGTAATTCTCCATCCTGTCACGCCAAATATCGAGTAAAATATAAGGACCAGGGCAGGAAAACCGAAAAACACACGACCCATTTTTGGATCGGAAACAACCTCCTTGAAGAATTCGTTTACCTGGTAGTACATACCCTCAAGTCTCTCGCTCTGTTTCATTATCACCCTCTTTACTGAGACTATTTCTGCGTGGCTCTGAACTATGGGCAGTATCTGCTCGTCCTCTGTGCCGTCGACCACAATCACAACTCTACCAGCTCCTGTTTCATCCAGAACCTGTTTAAGCTGGTCTGTTAGTTCTTCGTCGCTTTCGACCCCCACATGTGAACGTCCTGTTATGGTAGCCACTTCGGCATAGTCTCTGGAATCATATATCTGAACAGCTTGGAATATGGTATTGGAGTCCGAGTCCTCTGGGTCGGAGAGAGCAAGCGCATTTGCAACCTCAAGATTTTTCTCTCTTCCAACAATAGGACCACTGTAATCTGTCTTCCTTCCTACATCATCGTCTCTATCCACTGCAAGCACAAGAACCTTTTCGGACATATAACATAATAGATTAAGTAAAAATAAAAGAGTAACGCCTTGGATAAATTTTAAATAGTTCCAGACCGCTCTTTCTCTGTGGGTGTAAAAATGGGTGAACTACCATTAGCGCCGGTCGATAGGATTATAAGAAGCCAAGGAGCAAAGAGAGTATCAGAAGAGGCAGCAAGGGAGTTTGCAGAAGTGCTCGAAGAGATTGCAGCTGATCTAGCAGCAGAGTCGGCAGCACTGGCTGACCACGCGGGAAGGAAGACTGTAAAGGCCAGTGATGTTAGGCTTGCAAGCAGAAAAGGCTTCTAAATCTTTTTTTATTTTTGTGATTCTTATGAAGAAAGAGGTTAAGGAGTTAGCCGAAAGGATAGCAGAGAAGGAGGGGAAGGAGGTAGACGAGGTTATAGATACCATAAAGGAGAAGGAAAAGGAGTACAGTGGTCTAATATCCTTTGAGGGGGCTGCCCACATAGTAGCAAAGGACTGTGGGTTGGAACTCATAGACGATGATAGTACTTCCCTTAAGATAGAGAATGTAGTATCGGGGATGAACAGCGCAACCGTTGCTGCCAAGATCGAAAGTATATTCGGTCCCAGGGAGTTCAAGACAGACAAAGGTGAGGGAAAGGTCGCTAATCTTATTCTAAAGGACGAGACAGGAACAATTAGGTTTTCTCTCTGGAACGAAGAGGTGGACAAGCTCATAGAAGAGGAAAAGATAGTGGTCGGGGACACTATAATGATAGAAAACGGTTACGTCACCGAGGACAACAGAGGTCAGCCTGAGATCAGACTCGGAAGGTCGGGTAAGTTAAAGGAAACCGATGTTGAGATCGATGTAGAAATATCACCAGGTGGATCCTCTCCGGATGGGTATACCAGAACTTACATAGAAGATCTTACGCCCGGTGAGAACACAGAGATAAGAGGGACGGTCGTCAACGTATTTGGAGACAGTCCATTTTACAAGAAATGTCCTGAGTGTGATAAAAAGGTTGAAGGAGACAAGTGTGAAGAACACGACGAAGTTCAGGTTAACATGGCACTGTCCATAGTTGTCGACGACGGAACAGACTCAATAAGATCAGTGTTCTTCAGGGACGAGGTCGAAAAACTGCTTGGTATAGACACGGAGGAAGCCTGGGAAATGACGGAGGAGGGAAAGAACATGGATGAATTTGTGGATCTATGTGAGGAACTAATAGGAAACGAAATTATAATCCAGGGGCGTGTAAAGATAAACGACTTTTTCGGTAGACCTGAAGTTATAGCAAATACATCGGAGGAGGTTGATCTGAAGAAGGAAGTGAAGAAAGTACTAAAATCGATGTAAATATTTAAGAACTCAAAAGTAAATCCTTAGTGATCTAATGACAGAAGAAACAAAGTTAGAAGAGTTACCGGGTGTAGGAGAGAAGACTGCAGAGAAGCTCAAGGACGAGGGCTACAAGGACCTGATGTCAATTGCAGCTGCATCTTCTGGAGAGATATGCGGAAAGACCTCTATAGGAGAGGCAACCGCAGAGAAGATAATACATGCCGCACGAAGCGAGCTGGATATGGGCTTCGATACGGCTTCCAAGGTATATGAAAGAAAGGATGATGTTGGAAAAATAAGCATGGGTTCAGAAAAGATAAACGAACTGATAGGAGGAGGTACTGAAACACAGTCTATAACCGAAGTATATGGTGGGTATGGATCAGGAAAGACACAGCTTGCGTTCCAACTCTCGGTTAACGTCCAGAAGGATGAAGATGAGGGAGGACTTAACAAGGGCTGTGTGTTTATAGATACGGAAAACACCTTCAGGCCGGAGAGAATAAAGGAGATAGCGGAGAACGCGGACATGGACCCTGAGGAAGTTCTTGATAACATATTTGTGGCCAGAGCATACAACTCGGACCACCAGATGGTGCTGGCCAATGAAGCAGATGAAATATTAGAAAACAATGACATAGGCCTCGTAATAGTTGACTCCTTGACAGGCCAGTTTAGAGCAGACTACACAGGTAGGGGAAGCCTTGCAGAGAGGCAACAGAAGCTTAACAGACACCTTCACGATCTTCAGAGACTGGCGGAGGTATACAACGTGGCTGTGTTCATATCTAACCAGGTTATGTCAAAGCCTGATGTAATGTTCGGAGATCCAACCGAAGCAATAGGTGGACATATACTACACCACGCAGCAGCCTTTAGAATGTATCTTAGAAAAGGTAAGGGAGATACAAGAATATGCAAACTTGTAGACAGTCCCTATAAACCAGAAGGAGAAGCCCCCTTCAAAATATCTGAAGAGGGTATAATAGACAAGTAGCGGAGGAAAACTTCTTGGAACACTAGATTATGTCTCTCTCCGATACAATTACAAAGTCCCCCACTGAGTTTATAGCTGAAAACGGAATAAGATGTCTTCCACTTTCATCCATTTCTACTTGAAGATCGGTGACGTGCTTCGTTGGTTCGGTTAGAATCAGATTCATAAGCTCTCCTGACTCTGTTATGAAAGAAACGTCTCCGACTGTCCCAAATTTTTTGCCTGCTTCTTCAGAAACTACTACCTTTCCCATAAGTTTTTTTCCTCTAATGTCTGCCATGCTATCACCATTTAGTATTGTTTTTCTCCTTATTTAAAATTTATAGAGCAACCAGAATAAATGCAATTATACCTCCGGAAAGGGTTGCCAAGAGATTTACACCTGACTTAGTAAGGTATCCCCTTCTCTCGAGGGTCGCACCGAGCAAGGAGTCTATATGACAACCAGCAAAGCCTGCCACAAAGACTACAACTGGGTTGATTTGTAACATATAGTACGAAAGTATGGCTATAATCGCCGATCCTGTAGCAGAAAGAAGCGTTCCTAACGGTGATACAGCACCGTTGGTCCCTGGTTCAACCTTTTTCCACGTGGTTATAAGCCGTGATCTGTC
>PUKU01000020.1 GCA_003550625.1 Candidatus Aenigmatarchaeota archaeon | reverse complement strand
TAAGGGGTCTCAGAAAACTCAAGGGTGTGTAGAATGAAAACGAAGGGAGATCTAACATTCAGATACCCACAGGAGGAAAATCCAGACTGGGGATATGCAAGGAACAGATGTTTTGTACTGAAAAGAACCGATGCATGCTGGAGTTCCTCTCTCTTCTCCGTAAAAAAGGATGGATTTACTGCCCCAAACAGAGACTACCCCCAACAAGGATTACTTTTCAAAACAGGAGACAGGTACACAAAGTTCATGGATGCACCGATGTTCAAGCTGCTCAGTGAAGGGAATGTTGTAGAGCTGGAACCATCAGAAGTCGAGCTCACGCCGTGGAAGGCCAAGTACATATACAGAAACGATGAAACTGCTCTGGAAGTGGTTTACTATCTATCGCCCTCGACCATGAGCGACAAAGCCGGGGGATGGATAAAGTTCACGGTTGATTCTGATCTTAATGACCTGGAACTTGTTGTATCCCCGCTTGTGGATATAAGGGGGATAGGCGAGGAAAGTCCTGATAAGGGTGAATATACTGTAAAAGCAGTTAAAGATACACTGAGGATATCCAGAGACGGCTACAGTCTCATGCTTAAAGGAGATGGCAATACAATAGATCATGTAGAACAGACGAAATGGAAGTACAAGCTCGGTGATGGTTTCCGCGAAGAAGGAGACGGTGGTATTCGGTTCAGGGATAAGGAAAGGAAGCCTCTCAGGGCAGGTGCAATGACATTCGAGCTAAACGACAGAAAAAGCGCGAAGATAGGCATAGCCTGTGGGAGGGATATACATGAAGTAGATGCCGAGTTCTTCAGAGGCTCCGATCCCACAAAGGACAGGAAGCTTGCCGAACGAACCCTTGGTAAGTTTTCCTTTCCAGATGACGAAAAAATGAAGAGGTTTATGAAAGCAAGGATCTTGAGCTTCAGTACCTTCTCCACAAGACAAGGTGGTATAGAGATGCCTGAAGCCGGTGAATGGTGGTTTAAGGACGTGTGGTTCAGGGATCTCTTTGAATCGCTTTACCATGAGATGGAGGTTTACCAGGAGCTCAAAGGAGACCAGTGGATAAAAAAACTACTCACGTGGGCCAGGATATATATCAAAGACGGAGTAATGGCTTCCAAAGTCGACAAATCAGATCCCGCATACAACTCTATAGACGGATCACTGCTCTACCTGCTGTGTGCTGCCAAATATTACGAGAAAACGGGGGACAAAGAATTCAAGGAAAATATCCACAAGACCTTTTACTCCGTCATCCAAAGCCTCTGGGAGGAGGACGGATTAATCAGATGCAGACCAGAGTACTCGTGGATGGATTCCGTTATAGATGGAAGGTCAACCAGGATACCAGAAAACTGGGATGTGGAGGACGAATCAAAATTCCTACTCCCTGAGGTAAATGCACTATGGATAAAGGTACTTGAAGAGTATGACAAGCTGTACGGCGCGGACGAGGACATAAGAAAGGCATGGGGTTCCTTCAAGGAGATGTTCTGGGACGATAAAAAGGGTTTTTTATATCAGATAGTATACGAAGGTGCCGAGGTTCTCAGGGACCACACAGAAAGTTCTGCGGCGGTTATGGCCCTTGGAATGCTCAAGGACTACTTTTTTGGATACGAACTCATGGAGGCATGGGAAGTCATAAAACAAAGACTCCTTGTACACAGAAAGCCCGTATACTTTGATGATGGCCACGTCCCTTTTGGAATACTAACAAAGAACAGTAAAAGGAGAACATACATGGGAGACGCCGAGTACCACGAAGCAGTAATATGGCCCCGGGACAGTACATACCTGTTCATGGTACTCGAAAAAATAGGAAGGAAAAGTATCAAGGAAGAGATATTAAAAAACACACTGGACCATCAGATGAGCGAGGGTGCTATTTTCTATAACCATGAACTCTTTTCCCTTCCAGAGGGAGTAAACCCCCATGAAACCTCACAGTCGTCAACCCCTGTGCCAGTAAAGAATCCTATTCAGCTGTGGTCCCACTTCTTAACGGACTTTCTGGAAGTAAAGGAAGGGTGATAATATCAAGACCTTTTTCCTTGTAACCGAACTTTATGAGCCCGCGGGAGGTCTTCATCGGTATACCACACATCTACTTACCGCCTGGAAAAGAGCGATCGAAGAAGGCAAAGCAGACACAGAACCCCTTGTAATATCCGTAAAGGCCTCTGACCAACCACAAAAGGATCTGGAGATTGCAGAGGAGTTCTCGGACTTCATGGAAGATAATGAAGAAGTGAAGGTGTACAGGGCAGAACGTGGCGGTCACGTATGCTACTTTTTAGAAGGAACCGTTCCTGATACCGAAGCTTTCCACTGGACCCTCTGGAACCGGTATGGGATTGAATCAACCAAAACTTCCAAGGGACTCGACTGGTATAACGATACACTCTCTGTATTCTGGTACTGGGCTCCAAGATTTGCAGAGTACCTAAAGGAGAAAATGGACATAGAGCTCAGGTGCGCAGACGCCCAGGACTGGCTTGCCTTTCCTGCGGGATTCCTTGTTGCAGAAAGACTTAACATTCCGCTTGTCTGTAGGATACATTCCGGTGAATACGGTAGAAGTCTAGGTAACCCCGATAAGGGGGATGCACCGATACAGATAGAAGCTGCTTCCCTTGCATTTGCAGACTATATCCAAGGGGTCTCTGTTTCCGAAACCGCCTTCCAAATAACACACCTCATGCCGATAAAAGAAAGGATGGATGAAAAACTAAGGAAAAGAAGAAGTGACAAATGGTTCCAGTACCAGCAACTCAGAAACGAGAAAATAAAATCGTTCCTGTTATATGAATCAGAGGGCGAGATGACTCTCCTGAAGGATATGATAGGAGGCATGCCCAATGGGATACATCTAGACGAATGGGATAAGATACAGGAAGAGGATATAAAGGACGGTAGAAATATGCTCAGGGAGCTAATACCGGGCATGGATAAGTTCATATTTTTCATAGGAAGGACATCGTACAGAAAGGGACTCGACTTTCTTCTGGATGCAGTTTCACAGAACAAGGACGAGTACAAGAACGTGGGTCTTGTTATAGTATCCTCGATGGACTCAGATACCTACAGAGAATACAAAGGAAAGCTGGAAAAAATGGGTATAACCGACCAAGCAAAGATAGTGAACAGGTGGATGGAAGCAGATGAAAAAATGAAGCTCATGTGTGCTTCAGATGTAATAGCACTCCCGTCTGTATACGAACCCTTCGGTATAGTGGCTCTGGAAGGACTCGCAGCCGATTACGCAGCTGAAAGAAATGGAATGGTAGGTCCCGTTACTGTAGTTGGTAACACCGGCGGCATGGCAGAGATAATAAAGAGTGGGAAAAGTGGTTTCGAAGTTCCCATACACGACTTTGAGATAGATCCTGATATGCTCCACAGGGCCCTCCAGAAGGGACTCGAGGAGGACAAAAAAAAGGAAATAAGCAGGGAAGGAGCTGAAAGAGTTCAAAAGAAATACTTCAGATGGAGTTCGATACTGGAAAAGGTCCTCGGAATTTATGACAAGGCTGAGAAAAACTGGAAAGATAAATTAAGGCATGTTTGATCTATTCTCCAACCTCGCTCCTCACCCTCTGTTTGAAGTCACGCAAGACCTCAAGGAACGATCTAAAGGCTTCATAGTGGCTATCGAATGCAGAAAAATACGAGTGTACATCTCCATCACCCATTCCTTTGTCACATAGATAGTATAGATGATCGCTTGTAAGCAACCTTCTCCATACCTCGATAAGATGTTCATTTTCTGTCTTCTTTACATATTTCTCCAGAGACTTGAGTTCATCGAAAAGAAACTGCTGCATCCAGTTTCCCAGCCAAGCACTGTCGTCCCTTTCCATATCTGCCCATGAAACAGAGTCGTACTCAAAGACATCTATCTCACCCATAGGCTCATACTCATCGACTACCTCCGAGGCATTTTTGAACTCCAGTCCACCTTGACCTATGACCTCACCCGGAAGGCTCCTGAGAAATGAAAATATACCGGAGTCCGCCCAGTGGTGTTCACCGAAGGTCTCGTAGTCCATGGAAAGGTTGATAACATCTCCATCTATAGAAGAAAGCCACCCTGCGAACTTATCAGCCGTCAACGGCCACTTGTCCCACCATCTTGCAGAGAAACGGAATGCTATGTCATCAGAAAGACCGTAGTTCTTGGTTATGACAGGTATCGATGCAACGTCCTGTGGCGGTCTGTAAAGGTAGTTGGGAGATCTCCAGCCAAGCATCCGATCAGCGCCTTCCGTTATTATGCCCTTGAAACCGAGATCCTCTACCACCCGTGCTATCCTGTTGTTGTAAAGAGCCTCTGTGTTTGAAAACACCTCGGTCTCGACACCAAAAACCTCCTTTATCAGATCTCTGTGCATCTTTACCTGGTTCTCGAACTCGCCGACATCCTCGAACAACGAGGCAAGGGAGTGGTGGTAGGTTTCCCCAAGTATCTCAACATTACCGGTATCGACAAGATCACGGAATGATTCAAGAACACCTGGATCGAACTTTTTGCACTGTTCTATAAATGTACCTGTAAGTGAAAATGTGACTTTGAAATCATCGTCTCTGTCCTCGAAGTCCTCCATTGCCTCCTTTATTATATCATTTGCCGGATAGTAACATTTCCTGGCGACCCTGTGGAATATTTCCTTATCTTTGCCTTCCCTGTCGAAATAATGGTCGTGGAGCTCATGGTGATCTCTACCGGAGGTATCGGTAAAGCCGTGGCTCTTGAGTCTCCATGGCTGGTGGACCTTAAAGTACAGACATACTGAAGGCATTTTTACACCCATCTTACACCCATTAATCCCACACAATGCTCCAACGGGTTTGCTTGGAGCAATACATCACTTGTTTGTTTAAATGGGTTTTCTGGATTAATAAATCTTTTAGGTAATTTCTTTGGTCCAAAGAAAGTCAGCTGTAAATCTTTTTAAATGAAAACCTATATATTTTGCATAGGCGGGTAAATACCGCCCAAAAGAGCCAAAAATCATCATGGGGTGTTTCTGTGGATCCTGGTTCCGTTTTATTGATAATACAAAAGTACAATGATGGCGAAAAGCTTACGGAATACTGCAAACGCATAGCTTCCTTTCTAGACAAGAAGGATGTGGATGTGCACCTGGTCTGTTTTGGTGAACATGAGAGGGAGGAAAGGATCGAAAACATCAACCTACATGAGTTCTCATTCAAGATGCATGGAGACAACTATTTCTCTTGGTCTATGTTATTACAGACGCGGTTCATGGAGAAGATAGAAGATATAATTGAAAAGGAAAACGTGCGGCTGATACATGCAAACGACTGGACTGCTGTGCCAGCCAGTCTAACGGCAAGTAAGCTCCACGATCTACCGTTTATATTAACATATCATTCGGTGGAAAATGAAAGGGGAATGCACAACCCACACTCGCATCAGATATCCGATCTCGAGTGGGAAGGAGTAGAGGAGGCATCTTACGTAATTGTACACAAGCAGAAGACGGCCGACGCGATGGAGGTATACGATCTACCCGAAAACAAGGTAAAGCTTCTCGCAGACGAAAACTGGGAGGAAGATATATTCGAAATATACAAAAAGGTCCTAAAGGTGAATGAAAATCTGGAAAATATGGAAAAGGAGGCTTTAGACAATGAAAATTTTAATGCTTACATGGGAGTACCCACCAAATAAGGTCGGGGGAGTAGCAGCACACGTTGAAGATCTTTCGAAGACCCTGAACGAGATGGGACACGATATAACGGTCATAACATTCGGAGATAAAGAAGAATCGGAGGTAAGGGACGGAATAAAGGTTCATAGGATAAATGCAAAGGAAGGTCCGGATATAACCAGCTGGGTTCTGATGTCCAACCACAGGATGCAGAAAAAGGGTGCGGAACTGTTGAAGGAAGAGGACTTTGATATAATACATGCACATGACTGGTCTGCTGTCACGGCAGCCAGTTCACTGAAGGAGATAGCCGATTCGCCTATGATAATGACGCTCCATTCGTTGGAGAGAAGCCGTGTTGGAAGCATACATTCGGAGATGAGCAAGCTTATAAACGACCTAGAGTGGTACGGTTCGTACGAAGCCGACAGGGTAATAACAGTAGGTGAAGATATAAGAGACGAGATACTCCACCATTTCTCCGTTCCAGAGGAAAAACTACACTATGTACCCAACGGGGTCTTTGCCGAAAAGTTTCAGGAGGGAGAGTTCATAAGGGATGAGATAGCACTGGACTGGGAGGTACCTGTTCTTTTCGTAGGCCGGCTGTGCCACCAAAAGGGCGTAAGGCACCTCATACAGTCAATACCAAAGGTCCTAGAAAAGAAGCCAGAGGTAAAGTTCATAGTTGCGGGAGGAGGCGGAGGAGTAGAACATTATAGAAACATGGCTGAAGCATATGGAGTAGGTGACAAGGCATATTTTCCTGGATTTGTACCGGATGAACAGCTTATAGATCTATACAACTCCGTTGATGCCACAGTAATGCCGTCCGTATACGAGCCATTTGGTATAGTGGCACTGGAATCAATGGCTTCAGGTACACCAGTCGTAGGAAGCTATGTAGGAGGTATAAAACAAACGGTCGTGCATGAGTGGACGGGTCTTCATGTAGAACCTGCAAACCCAGATTCGATAGCCTGGGGTATCGAAAAGGCCGTCTCGGACCCGGCATGGAACAACTGGATGGGGAAAAATGGGAAGAAGAGGGCAAGGGAAAAGTTCACATGGTACAAGGTTGCGAACGAAACTTTAGAAATCTACGAAAGAGCCCTAGGCTGAAGTTAATGTTTTAAAGAATCTCGTCAAATAGTTGTCTATGTCCAAAAAATCTATTGCATACTTCTGTATGGAGTACGGCCTGGACAGTGATTTCAAAATATATGCAGGGGGACTTGGAATACTTTCAGGGGATACGCTCAAGGCCGCGTACGAAAGGGATGACGATATAATAGGAATAGGAGTTCTATGGCAGGAAGGATACACGGAACAGGTAATCGAAGAAGGCAAACCTGTGGATAGGTCATTTAAACAGGACTACAACTTTTTACATGACTGTGATATTAACTTTGAGGTCGAGGTAAACGACAACAGGATAGCCTGCAAAACGTACAGGGTGGACTCCTTTCAGAACAAACCCCTTTATCTAATAGACACGGATATAGATGAAAACGACGAATGGGCTAGGAAGCTGACTTCCAGACTCTACGGAGGTTCATGGGAAG
>PUKU01000056.1 GCA_003550625.1 Candidatus Aenigmatarchaeota archaeon | reverse complement strand
TATCGCCACTGAAATATGAATTTCTTATCTCGGACATGCTTCCAAAAAATCCAACCAGACCGCCTACCCTTTCATCAACCGACTCGATAGTAACATCCGAGTAGGAAGAACCTAACACAGAACCACTTCCAAGAAATCCAACCAGACCACCTACCTGAAAATCACCACCGACGCTGCCAGTTACTCCAACTTTCTCCAGGTCAGCACCCTCAGCATGACCAACCAGACCACCGACACTATCCCCACCTTCTACCGATACATCACTTAAAACTAAATTTTCCACGGCACCACCGGAACCGATATATCCAAAAAGACCAACGTAGTTCTCTCCTCCCCTGGCCAGAACTAAATCTTGTATCTCGTATCCCTGACCATCTAAAGTACCGGTAAAAGGATTGCCTTGTTTGCCTAAAGGTTCCCAACCATAATCGGTTTCCACAAGTTCGCTGTATCCAGCCGTACTCTCATCCAGATCCGACATCAGCACGTAGTCTGCATCTAGATCATCTCGCACTTCATCGAGGTCATACCAGTCATGTATCTCCGTGGACCCTTGGCTAGCCAAAACAGATCCGGATACCAAGACACAGAAAAATACCACAGAAAGAATAAAAACTGCAGTGTGGGTCTTGCACTTATTCATGGTATTAAACTTGGGTTCTGTGTTTAAAACATTTTTCAAGAAGGTAAAAAATTTATTAGTGCAAAATAATACCTATAGCGATCGAATGAAAGGTAAATTCATAGTTCTTGAAGGTATAGATGGATCAGGCACAACAACCCAGAAAAAGCTTCTATGTAAATGGCTAGAGGAAAGGAACAAGGATGTAATAAGCACACACGAACCCACCAGAGAAAAAGGTCGCATCGGAAGGATAATCAGAGATCGCCTAGTACAGGATGAACACGACTACTCACCCGAAGCCATAGGTCTATCCTTTGCCGCAGACAGGCTAGTACATATCGAGGACAGAATATCTCCCGCACTGGAAAGTGGGAGTTTTGTAGTATCGGACCGGTACTACCATTCATCCATGGTTTACCAACCGGAACATGGAGCCTCCATCGAATGGGTAAAGGAGATAAACAGGTACGCCAGGGAACCAGACGTAACGGTGATAGTGGACGTTCCCGCCGAAGAAGCTGTCAAAAGACAGGTAGATAGAGATGGTGGTGAAAGTTCGATTATATTTGAAAACCTTGAGTTCCAAAAAAAGATACGGAAGAGGTACAAAGAACTTGAGGAGATGCTTGAAGAAAACCTCTATATAATCGACGGTGATAGAAGTATAGAAGAGGTCCACGATGATATAAAGAAGGTCGTTGAAATGGAGGTCTTCTGACGTTTATACATCGTCACATTTCTCTACACATTCAACGGGGATATCACCATCACAAAGGTAAAGCTCGTCACTGACCTTGAAAAAACGCAGGCCTTCCTCTCTTGCAGCCTCTACATCAATACGAAGTATAGTAGGGCTATCTGTCCTTCTTTTACCTATCTCCTCCGCCCGTTCCTCCGAAGAAGAAAGGTGGACCATAGCTCTATCCTTTGCTTCTACACCATTCAGTAGTATGTTATAGGCACCCTTCGATGAAGCTCCACGGAAAAGCTCGACTACTTCCTTGTCCTCTGGAAGGTCAAGATCTACATCTACAGAGTGTCCGTATAAAGCTCTTATTTTACCGTTCTTTATTTCGTATCTCCTTTTTCCGTCCTCCGTTATCTCCTGTATGAAATCTCTATCAACATCCGGAAACCTACTCTTCAACTTTTCTATAAGTTCATCCATGTCGACATATCCCTGCTTGTCCATCTCCATGTCTTCGGGATCATGTCGCAACCAGTAGGACATCTGTTTGCTTACATCAATCTTGTTCATATATCATCCACCTCTATTGTATCCCATGCTACGTTTCCCTTTTCCAGGGCCTTCTTTATCCTTCTTTGCATGGAAGTCAGGTTTGCACTTCTCCCCGTCTTTACATCGGCAAGCACCACTTTTATATCTTCCGCCTCGTCGCTGTAGCCGTCGAAGATTACATAGTCGACAGGAGATCCAAGAAACCGTGCATCCGACGCCTTGTAACCAAAGTCGTCTGTAAAGGGCACCATGTGTTCCGATAATTTACCTTTGATGGAGGCCCGGCTTCTTTCGACAGCATCCCTTCTTATACTGCTTTCCATATCACCAACCCTCTTTTCAACCTCATGGTCCACGCTTTTTTTCAGGTAAACGATATAGAGCAAAAGTGCTAAAACGACAAGGATGAGAAACCCAAAAGTATAGATATAGATAGTCTCACCCGACAAGTATACCACCACCAGGAGGTATAAGCGGTTTGATGTGTTCTTTTTTTATCTTACGGACGAACTTCTTGTCTTCAGGCGCAGCCTTTTCTGTAAGCTTCCTTATAACCTGGGCTGCCAGTTCATCCTTTTCGGTGTCCCCTGGGTTCAGAGATATAAAGTAGTCGGCAGTGTTTCTCACTGACTGTGTCGAGCCGTTGAAGACCCTTATCTCGTTGCCATCTCTGTCTAACTTTACACCCAGTGATACCTTCAGTGCCGTCTTTCTGAGGTAGTTCTTTCCTCCCTTTATCATAAAGGATCCCTTGCCTATGTATTCACCCGAAGGTGCGTCCTTACTGACCTGGCTTGGCCTGACCCAGTAGACATCAACATTACCAAGCCCCCTTGACCATGCCTTCGAAAAGGAAGCACAGAATTCCGAAGCCTCACGTATAGCCAGTGGAGTAACATCCCTATCCTCTGTTTTTATTATAGTAAATGGTGATCCTTCTATTTCGGCATGGAGAACCACGTCCTTATCTTCAGCTTTATTCTTCACAAGATCCTCGTTCTGTTCTGCATTCTTACCTGCAACAACCAAAAATCCCTCAGAAGTTCGGAACCAACGATACTTTTTATACCAACCCTCCTCCTCCTTTACACTTATTTTTTCATCGGGCTTGCGTCTTTCACTGTCGTCATCCACAAAATCCTTCTTGTTTTTTCTTCTTATTGATTTCTCTTTTTCGATTATCTCCTTCTTCTTTTCCTTTATCTTTTCTATCTTATCACTGGCCTTTTTCTTGGTCTCGTAAAACGATTCAGCGTTTTCCTCTACAGACTTTCTGAAGTCAAGTTCTATCTCCTCAGAATCTATCTCAACAACCAACGTTCCACGGTCCTCCCTTATCTCCTTGACCGCCCTGGCCTGTGGAGTTTGCTCCTGTTCTATCCTCTCCTTTACCTCGCTCCAGGATATACCGGATCCCATTGCCTTCTGTATTCCGTTTAGTATATCATCAACAAGACTATAGTTTTCGTATATAAGGTTGGCCTTCTTCTTGGATTTCTCTTGCCTTTTACTCAACTTCTCTTCGACCTCCTCCTGTTCCTGTTTTATTCTCTGTACCCTTGATAACTCCTCCTCCTTCCGGTTTTCGGCTTCCTCCTCAACCTCTTCCTTCTCCATGCCGGAAAAGAAATCATCGAGGGCTCTGTTGAAAGTATCACGGTCCTCAAACTGGAGATCAGGAAGCTTACCAAGGGGAAACGGAACTGCTGCCACCATACCTCCGTTCTTTATATAAATCCCAGGAGAACTTTCCTTCCCGAGGAGAGAATCAACGCTTCTCTTCAGTTTCAGTATTTCAGCGTCGTTCAGTTCATTTCCTATTCTTTTTTTATCTATTCCAGAACTATAACATACCTCCTCTGCCCACCTGCCACCAAAATTAAGGTCCCTGGCTATCCTTCTAACTATCTCTCTATCAACCATGATAAAACTCCTGAACTCTCTGCTACCCATCTTCCTTGGATCCTTGCCAGATGGGGGATACTTGTATCTCTCACCGGATACAACCTTCCTTTGGCTCCACCTCTGGACCTCCATTGGCTGAATTATCTTACCATCACCGTCCAGTAAAACAAAGTTACCCTTTCCGAACAGCTCACATAAAAGAACTCCATCGTTTGTATGTATTTCAACCACGCGGTCAAACTTGTGCTGCTTGATCTCCCTTATCTTCCTGTTACGGAGGTGTTTCCTAAGAAACATACAGAAGTTTGGTGGTTTCAGAGGTCCCTTTCTGTCATATCTGGAGATATATATGCGACCTGGTTCCAGTATAAGATCGTAGCTGTTACCCTGTGCGTATATCTGGATTCGTAGCTTCCTATCCCTCTGATATATCTTCTCTATCTTTCCTCCCTGTAGTCCTTTGAGTTCCTTCATTGCATAGTAAATGTCAAGGGAACTCATCTCATTCATCATAGTAACACCGTCCAATTCTTTAGGATTGTTGAATAAAAAGTTTGAGAATGGGTGCCGATATTTACATACATCAATCTTCTTCCTTATGTCTTAGCTTTTCCATCTCTTCACCAAGCCTCTCTTCCAGTTTCTCCTCTAGTTCTCTCCTTTCCTCTATGCCGAAATAGTTTTTGAACTCATCCGTTATCTCGAGTTTTTTTGTTCTTCCGTGCTTTTCTGTTCTTATCAACCTCCTCTTCTCCAAATCTTTTATGTAGGAGTAGGCACGGTTTCCTATTATCTTGGCTATGCCTGACTGTTTTATTGGCCCTTTGAATGCAACCAACGCAAGAACTTTTAGCTGACCGCGGGACAGGTCAGAGTACGGCGTGAGATGGGATACCTTATCAAGATGTTTCGGCTTAACCCTAATCTCGTACCCTTCGGTTGATTCAAAAAGTTCGACGCCGTGACATTTCTTTGAAAAATCCTTCCTTATTTCATCCAGTATCTTCCTCACCTCCTTGCCTTCTTTTCCTGTAATGCTCCCCAACTTTCTAACGGAAAGAGGTCTGGATGATATGAACATTGCTGCCTCGACCGTTGCCCTCGTATCATTATCCAACGGAATCACCCATCTCCACAAATATTTCTTTGAAATAATCCTCTTGGTTTGCGATCACACGGCCCTCTTGGTTGAGACTTAATAAAGGAGTAAAGTTCTTTACAACCTCCTCGCGGTTCCATACTGGAAGAAGGTCCGAGAAGGTAGTCTTTCCTTCCTTCATGTTTTCAAGTATGTTATCAATTCTTGAATAGAGTTTTTCTATTCTCTCTTCGATATCCTCCTGGGTCCCATCGATGGGCATTGCTTCTCTTACTCTTTTTTCTCTGCCGCTCTTTCTTTTCTTCCTTCTATCCTGGGTCTCAAAGGCCTTCCTAAAGGCCTCTATTAGCTCTTCGGCCGTTGCCTTCCTAACAGGTTTGCGTTTTTTCGGAGCTTCGAGGTGAGGTATATCGGAAACATCTATATCCAGTTCTTCTATATCGATGTCCTTTGCTTCGATTTCCTTTTCCTCCTCCTCCCACATCAGAAGTTCTACCTTTATACGCAGTAGTATGGCCATCACTATTACAATCCTAGCAGGCACAGTGAAGTTAAACTTTTGCCATTTTTCCACAAACTTGGAAAAGACGTTGGACAGTTCAACCAGATCCACATCCCATGGATCTATACCTTCCTCAGAAATAATCCAGTCAAGGGTCTCCTCCCAGTTTGGTTCAGTTCTAGCAAAGTCAAGTATCTCCTGTTCCTTCATATATTTACATTGTAGTCCTGGACTTAAATCTTATGCACACCGAAGCAGCATGGATCTGGAAACTAATCCTCCGGGTTGTCCAGTGAAAAACGCCACGTACCTGAATTGAAGTCAAAGATCTTACTGAGCCATACCCTTGTTATCCTCGTGTGGAAAAAAAGTATGTCGAGTGAGTTCAGACCAACGATATCAACCGCCCTTGAGATCCTCTCGGAAAAACTAATATCGGTCCTGAAGTACAGAAGATCGAGTACATCTGCAGCTCTTCTATCATCGGCCCGCGGAACAAGTGGATAACAACCCAAACCGCTGTCAGTTTTTCTTCTTTCGTAAAACATACAACCAAGTCCCCGTGACTCGTAGTCCCTGCAGACGTAGTTAATGATGCTGTATCCATCGTCCTCCGTGGTTTCCTCATCAAGTAGGTTACACTTTCCGTATCTACTGGCCAGTGGAAATAAAAATGCAAGGCAGCATCCACCACAACCCTTACAACTTCCACAGGATACGGGGTCCTCGAACTGTCTCAGGAAGACAGTAGTTTTCTCTTCACCCCACTCTTCCACTAAAATATCCTTGTACTCTCCGAAGATCGAATTCTTCTCAAGGTACGCGAGCTT
This sequence comes from Candidatus Aenigmatarchaeota archaeon, assembly GCA_003550625.1. Classification (GTDB taxonomy): domain Archaea; phylum Aenigmatarchaeota; class Aenigmatarchaeia; order PWEA01; family PWEA01; genus PWEA01. Next base: position 1,080 of record PUKU01000056.1, on the reverse strand, counting down.
TTCTTGTGTGTTCATAGGAATCACATGGTATGGAAACTCACTGTTTAGGCATCTCCAGGGCCATAACCTCCGATGCACCGCCTTTCATGGAGACACCGTAAACGTAGTCAGCCAACTGAAGAGTTTGATCGTTGTGTGTTATCACAATAAACTGTGCATCGCCGGAGTGCTTTTCTATCATCTCAGCAACCCTCTTCGAATTCTTCTGATCCAGTGCGGCGTCTATCTCGTCCAGTATATAGAATGGGGCGGGATCATACAGCTGCACTGCAAACAAGAAGGCTATTGCAGTAAGGGACTTCTCACCACCTGACATGGAATCAAGTGAAAGTTTACTACCACCGGATGTCTCGGCCTCTATCAGAAGCCCAGACTTTATATCATCCTCGTCCTCGAGTTCTATCCTAGCATTGTGTCCCTGGAGTTCATCGAAAAGTTCTTTGAAATGTTTATTTATCTCATCAAAGGCTTCTATGAAGGTATCCCTCCTCCTCTGTTCTATAGATTTTATAGTATCCTCTATTGCATCTTTTTCGTCCTGTATGTTGTCTATCCTCTTTTTGAGGTCCTCGTAGACCTGTTTTGCCGACTTATACTCCTCCTTTGCTTTGAAATTAACGGGGCCTATACCCTCCATGTCCCTCATGAGGTCTTTTTTCTCCTCCTTTAGTACTCTCATGGATTCGTCCTCTATATCTACATCCTCTATACCTTCGAAATCCTCCATGTCTTCCTTTGCGTTCTCGAACTGGGCATCGACCTTTGCTTTTTTCACCTTGAGCTGGTTTAACTTCTCTTTTTTCCGAACCCTCTCCTCGTAGTGCTCCTTTCTTTCGCCTCTCAGCTCTTCCAGCTCGTTCTTGATGCCCTCTTCCTTTTTTTCGAGCTCTGTGATTTCATCCTCCTCTGTCTCTTCTTCCTCACGTAACTCATCGAGACGTTTGGAATGTTCGGCTATTTCGTTCCTTATGTCCTCTATCTCTTCTTCTATACCCTCCTTCTCCTCTCTCATGTCGTCTATTTCTGAACTCTTGTCCTCCTTGAAGGAGCCAAATCCTTTCGTGGACTTGAAATGCCCAC